>NZ_JALY01000120.1:0-10616 GCF_002924615.1 Petrotoga halophila DSM 16923
AAAAAATCTTCTGGAGGATTAACGTAAAGTCTTATCACATTGGTACCTGTGGAAGCAAAAGAGTTTGTAAAATCAACATCGTCTAAAATATAAACAGTGATTTTACCAGGATTTGAACCATAAAAATAAGTGTACTTTGTATACAACTCTTCAGCGGTATTGGCTATTTCTTCGTAAAAATAATAAAGATCTTTCTCAAAAACAAACCTATAATTCTCTGTTTCTACCTGATAAAGATCTTTAGGTGGTGTATAAACAGAAGAAGAAAAAATCGTTAAAGAAATCGACAGACAAAATATCAATACAAATAATTTTCTAAATCCTTTAATTCTCATTCACTAACCAACCCCTTTGATTTTTTAATGATCATTTAATTATAATATAATTTTCTAAAATTTATAAAAAATCGAATATATAAATTAAAATGGTCGATGAGGTATTGACAAACTTCCCTTTTTATGATAGACTTATTTTTGGAATTAATGCCGAGATGGCGGAATTGGTAGACGCTGCGGACTTAAAATCCGCTGGGTAGGAATACCCGTGTCGGTTCGAGTCCGACTCTCGGCACCCTTTTAAATTAATTATAGTAAATTACTTGGTGCGGGGTGGAGCAGTCTGGTAGCTCGTCGGGCTCATAACCCGAAGGTCGTAGGTTCAAATCCTACCCCCGCTACCATTTGTTATATGGCGGCGTAGCTCAGTTGGCTAGAGCATACGGTTCATACCCGTAGTGTCAAGAGTTCGAATCTCTTCGCCGCCACCATAGATGAAATTTCTTAAATAAAAAGATGGGGTAATTTAGATAGATGCCCCATCTTTTTATTTTATTTTAATATTTTGACGAATTATTAATCACTCTTTCTAAACCTTAGTATTTTGCTATAAAAATGAGTTACTTTTCCAGTTTCGAAGAAATCTTTAGAGGAATCCTCTATTATAATTCCCCTTTCTTTCAATGCCTTTGCTGATAATTTAATTATCTCTTTTTCTTCACCCTGAAGCCCTTCATAAACAGTGTATACAGCATCGTTTTCCAAACCTTTTAGCTTGACATCCACCCTATCAAACAAACCAAACCTTCTAGGATTCCTTAAATATATCAAAACACCTTCATCTTTGTTTTTACTCAAATATTCCACCGCAAAATACCTATCATTTGTAACGGAAGAAAGCCTGAATTGATAGCCTTCTTGTATTATCTCTCTTATCTCTTTATACAACTGAACCTGATACCTTGCCAAATAGAAATCTTTTTCAGAGAATTTATTTAAATCCGCACCAATTCCTAAAGATCCCATCATCGATGAATGAAATCTGTATGTCAAAGGATAAGTCTCTTTTCCTCCCCAGTCAGTTACCCATCCCATCATTATTTTTGGTGCGTATGCGTAGGAAAAACCCTCTTGGATCTCTAATCTATCAAATGGATCTGTGTTGTCGCTTGTCCATACTTGATCCGCATATTGCATTAAGCCTATATCCACTCTTCCTCCACCGCTGGAACAGTTTTCAAAAGTAACGTGTGGATGTTTTTCTCTTAAATATTTCCAAATATCGTATAAGTTCCACACGTATTTAACCCATATTTCTCTTTGTTTTCGTGGTTCCACTTGCATCCATCCTGACTCAAAAACATGCCTGTTCATATCCCATTTGACGAAATCTATATCGTTCTGTGTTAAAAGATTATCCATGAAATCAATGATGAAATTTTTTACATCTCCCCTTGCCAAATTAAGCATCAATTGATTTCGTTGAAGTGATTTAGGTCTATTTGGAAAACTAATAACCCAGTCAGGGTGTTTCCTATACAATTCGCTGTCAGGATTAACCATCTCTGGTTCAACCCATATGCCAAAATCCATCCCTAGGGATTTAACATAGCTTATCAAAGGTTTCAAACCATTTGGAAATTTTTCTTCGTTCACATACCAATCCCCTAACCCGGCATGATCGTCTTTTCTTTCCCCAAACCATCCATCGTCTATAACAAAAAGTTCCACACCAATTTTTGCAGCCTTTTCAGCCAATATTTTTTGATTTTCTTCATTCACGTTAAACGTGGTGGCTTCCCAAGAATTGTATAAAACCTTTCTTAATTTGTGTGCTTTATCTTTTGGCAGTATATAATTGAGCTGGTAATGATGTATATTCTGGCTCGCCTTTGTAAAACCCTCGTCTGAAAAGCCAAACACAAATTTAGGAGTAGTAATTTTTTCTGAGGGTTCTAGTATATAACTAAAATCCCAGTCATTTATACCTCCAATTATCGCTATTCTTTCGTATATACGTTTTTGTACTACTATTTTCCAATTACCACTCCAGGCTAATTCACCAAAGTATACCTTTCCGTGATCTTCATCAGCAGAGTAATCGATTGCGAAAAAAGGATTCAGGTAGGCGCTTGTTTTCCCAACCCTACTTTCCAAAACTTTGCTTCCCTCGTTTATGCCTTCTTTTCTTAAATGAAACTCACTCCCCCACATACCTGCAAGATAATTTAGTTCTGCTTTTTCATCATTTTCAACATACAGCGAGGCAGATTTCATATCCTCTATCTTTATTTCTTCATTAGAATTGTTTCTAATCTCAATCCATCTTTCTATGATATCGTACTTTTCTATGACCTTGTAGAAAAGATTTACATCCAAATTATAAAGATCATCGCTTAGCTTGATTACTAAATCATTCCCACTCACTTCAAAATTTTTGTAATTCAACACAACATCCCTGACACCATCGTAATATTCAACTTTCAAACAATGCTCTACGTTGTTCTTTTCTCCTCTCACTGAAAATTCATCGTTCCACGTGTATCTGTCCATTACAATTAGATCTTTGACTTCTGGGTAGTCTTGAAACCTTGGTAACTTTGATCCCCAGTACAAATTTTTAATTTTCCCTTGATCATCTAATCCAAAAACGTAACCCATATTTTCTGTTTCCAAAAACCATCTCTTCGTTTCTTGATCGAAAGTTATAGGCATTTGATTACCCCCTTTTCACATTTAAATGGTGAGCCTTTTAAAACTAGAATTTTATCGTTGCATACTCAAAATATTTTTTTGAAAGAAAAAAACAAAAGAACGAAAATACCCAAAGAATAAATAGCCGAAAAAAGATAAACAGCATCAATCCCGTTTAATGTATAAAGAAATCCCATCATCAATGGAGCCACAGTTCCAGATAACTTAAAGAAAACCTCTCTTAAGGAAATCACCGCTCCTCTATTTTTTCTTGAAGTTATTTCAGTAGTCAGAGTGTGCATACTAGGTATATTTATGCCATGCCCCATACCAAAAATAATAACAGCAATCATCAAACCGACAAAATTTCTAACAACCATTAATAAAAAAAGTGAGATCGCATAAAATACATAAGAAAATGCTAACAACCATTTTACTGTGTATCTATCGCTTAACTTCACCAACTGTGAAGCAGCAAATGCAGCAGTAAAAGACATAAAAAACATTAATATACCTGTTATCCAAGGGGGAAAACCAAACTTATATTCTGATAAAAAAGGTAGATACGAAGAATATGCGCCACTGAGCAAAAAGAAGGTAGAAAACCCAGCAATATATATAAAAATAATTCTCAAATCTTTTAAAACTTTAAACAAATCTACAAAATAATCCTTCAAGTTCTCACCATCATTTTGATGGGAATCTTCAAGAAGAAATAAGGTAGCTATTCCAACGGGTACAGCTAAAGCAGATAGAAAAAAAGGAAACTGCCAACCAAAAACAGCCAACACTCCACCAATAAGTGGATAGATAGCTAATCCAATATTTGCAACGGTTTCATTGTAACCTATAACTTTTAATCTTTCTCTTTCTCTAAATAGATCACCCATAAGGGTTACATTCAATGCGCCCAAGGCGGATGCTCCCGCTCCATTTATGGCACGTAATAACAGTAAAATGTTAAAATTTGTTGTTAAACCACTTAATACCCCAGATACAGCGAATAAAAATAGGAGAGGAACCATAAATTTTTTTCTTCCATATCTATCAGCTAAAACACCAAATAATGGAGTTAAAAATATGGCAGGCAAGTTGAAAAAAGTAATTAACAAGCCTACCTGTTGCTCTGTTACATTGAATTCTTCCTTTATCAAAGGAAAAACAGGAGAAATACTCGATACACCCATGACGACCATCAACGTTACACCAAATATAATTAACATGTTATTTTTTTGAGTTTGTTTTTTTGCAGAATTCAACTTTTTGTTTCCCCCAATAATTTTTTTCTTATACTTTTAATTTTATCACATTTACGCATTATACAAACTTCAAAAAATCTATTAACCCAGATTTTTTTATTTGTGACAGGCATTTATTAGTTGCCAAGATAAACTATTAAATTATTTTAGTTGGGTAGAAGATAGACAATTAATTTAACTACCGTCCTTCCACACCACCGTACGTACCTCTCGGTATACCATGGCTCAACAGATTGATAATTGAAACCCTTCACATTGTTCCCGTACCTTCAACTAGCGGTTTCCCCTCGCTATCTGATCCACAGCGGGCTTTCACTGCTTAGCTATTGAGCATTCTGGACGAACAAAAGGGAGAGGGGATAACCTCTCCTTTTTCTTGGTTAAAAAATTTGATACCTTTTAATCTTAAAAGATCAATAATTTAAAATTACAAAGCTGCTTTTATCTTTGATACGGCATCGTTGAGTGCTTCTTCTGGTGTTTGTGTCCCGTTTATAATATTGTTAAGAGCATCATCCATAGGTGTCCATACCATTTGCATTGCAGGTATATTGGGCATGGGTTCTCCACCTGCAGCGCTTTCAGTGAAGGCAGCAACTATCTCAGCAGGAACTGGCCCACCTTGTTCCTCAATTATCTGAGAAACATCAACTCTTGACGGCAATCTTGGGTCAGCGATATAGAATTGATATATTCCTTCAGCTGTTGCTAGGTAATTAATAATGAATTCCATAGCGAACGCTTTGTTTTCTGACCTAGAATTGATCATCAATCCTTGTACACCAACAAAAGGCTTCATCGTTTTACCTGGCTCAACCTCTATGCTTGTTAGTGGAACTACGCCAAAGTCTATACCTGCATCTAAATATGCTTTTACAGCCCATGGACCGTTTATTACCATAGCTGCCAAACCATCCAGAAACATCGAATCCATAATATTGTAGTTCATACCTTGTGGTACTATACCTTCGTCGAAGAAGCTCTTCACAAGATATGCAGCCTTTATAGCCTCTTCATTGTTCAATCCGATGTCGGTTATATCGTAACCAGTTTTAGGATCGTATCCAAAAACATATGCATTGTATGCGCTAAGAAAACCATAAGCATGATACAATTCATTAGCAACAAAGGCAAATCCAACAGTTTCATCCGTGGTAAACTCTTTTGCTAATGCCTTTAGCTCGTCTATACTTGTTGGAACTTCTTCATCGCTTACATAATCACGGTTATAGAATAATGCATTAGCTTCGAGGGCGTAGGGCAATCCATACAACTTGCCTTCATATGTGAAGGCTTGAATTCCTGATGGAGCAAATTTATCAAGTTCGATAGCAGATTGTGGAATAGGTTCGAGTAAATCATTCATTACTAATTCTCCAACCCAGTCCTGAGCCCCAACTATTATATCTGGACCTTCTCCTGCCTGTGCTGCGGTTAGGAATTTTGACCTTATATCACCGAAAGTAACCATTTGGACATCAACATTTATTCCAGTATCCCTGGTAAACTCCTGACCGATCCTTTTTATGAAATCGACTTGTTTTTCAGAAGACCACACGGTTAACGTTTGTGAAAATAGCGAAAGTACTCCTACCAACATTACCAAAGTTAAAATTAAGCCTTTTTTCATCTTTGTTCCCTCCTCGTATAATGTGTTTATTAGACACTTTAAAAACCCTAAAACATTCATTGTAACTAACTTTTAAAACCTTCAATATTATACTTTTACCTCCTCGCTATATAATCTATTTGATACCATATCTTTATTATCTCGTAAGGAGGTCATTGCTTTCACCTATTTCTGAAATGGGTAAGCACAGGCTGAATCAAGATTTCATTCTTTTCAAAATCTTAACCCCATAACCTGGAACAGTTATTTTTCTGTCTGAAGTTTCACCTTCCAGAAGGTCGATATATTTCTGTTCATCAAGTTCGACTGTTTTTTCTTCTTGAGTAAAGTTCATCACAAAAATAAAGTCATTCTCTCCGTCAGTTCTCATTTGAGCTGTAATACCGTATGGTAATTCTGTATCAACAACCTTTTTCAATCCTAGTTCTTTTATCAGTTTCCCATAAAACATATCATTAAACTGCTCTTCATTTCTTGAAGCTATGTAATATGCTTTTCCTTTTGAAAAATCATTGACCGTTAAAGCGGGCATCCCTTTGTAAAAATCCTCTTTGTAGGTTGCCAAAGATCTTGCTCCTTCTAAATGGATCAAATCACATAACTCTTTTGCTTCATACTCACCTTTCAACCCTAATTCATTTTCATTATCGAAAGCAACAAGTCTACTCTCACCATCGTAAAGTGCGTCTATCTCCTCAG
Organism: Petrotoga halophila DSM 16923; assembly: GCF_002924615.1. Lineage (NCBI taxonomy): Bacteria > Thermotogati > Thermotogota > Thermotogae > Petrotogales > Petrotogaceae > Petrotoga > Petrotoga halophila. The sequence continues at coordinate 6,558 of NZ_JALY01000120.1, forward strand.
ACCAAATTCCAAGAACCTCTTTCAACGGACCTGGAAATCCGCCTAAGAAACACAAGTCTGTCTCGTTGACTATTCCTGACCAGTATGTAGCAACAAAAGTCCCACCGTTTTTTACAAATTCTTTGATTTTTTCACCTACCCCTTGTTTAACCATATAAAGCATTGGTGCTATTAATAACTTGTATTTTGAAAAATCACAGTCCATATTTATAACATCAACAGGTACACCATTCTTCCAGAAAGGTTTATAATTTTCCTTAACAGTTTCTTCGTAATGTATGCCTATGTTTCTTGGGCCCTGGGCATCTTTCATCGCCCACCTATTTTCCCAATCAAAAATAATAGCAACTTCTGGATCTACTGTTGTTCCTATTATTTCGTCTAATCTTTTTAGTGTTTCACCAACGATTTTTACATCGTTGAAAACTCTGGTATTTTCATACCCACAATGATCTACAACAGCTCCATGGAATTTTTCACTGCTCCCTCTACTTTTTCTCCACTGAAAATATTGAACAGTATCAGAACCATGAGCTACAGCTTGAATAGAAGATAATAGATGCATTCCTGGCTTTTTCAATTTACTTACTTCATGCCAATTAGTGGTACTAGGAGTACTCTCCATAAGCATGAAAGGTTTTCCGCCTTTTAATGATCTATTCAAATCATGAACCATACTTACTCCACAGGCTAAATCATAATCATCATTACTATGCCATCTTGGATAATTATCCCAAGAAATTACATCCACATAATCAACAAATTTCCAATAATCCAATCCCTCATATATTCCCATAAAGTTGGTTGTCACAGGTAGGTTTGGATTTATCTTTTTCAGTGGCTCTATCTCATGTTTGAAAAAATCAACGGTTTGGTGAGTTACAAATCTCTTCCAGTCTAAATTTAATCCATGAAGTAAATCTTCTCCATGAGGTGCGGGAGATTCTATCTGTGACCAATCGGTGTAGGTATGACTCCAAAAAGCCGTCCACCAGGCATCATTCAGATTTTCTAAGGTTTTGTATTTCTCTTTTAACCAATTCCTAAAGGATTCTTGGCAGAGATCGCAGTGACATTCCCCACCGTATTCGTTGGATACATGCCAAGCTATTACTCCTGGATGATTCGAATACCTTTCTGCTAGTTTTGTGTTTATTATGTTGACTTTTTCTCTGTAGACTGGAGATGTATAACAATGATTATGACGCTTACCGTGAAGGTTTCTCACTCTATTTGGCCCTACCCTCAATACTTCTGGGTATTTCTGCGACATCCATGCAGGCCTTGCACCACTGGGAGTCGCTAAGATTGTATATATTCCATTTTTGTATAGCTTTTCTATAACTTTATCTAACCAACCGAAATTAAACTTCCCTTCTTCAGGTTCCAAAGTACTCCAGGCGAATATACACACAGACATAACGTTACATCCAGCTAGCTTCATAAGCTTGATATCATCTTCTAAGACTTCTGGATATTTTAACCATTGATCAGGGTTATAATCTGCTCCATGTAGAAAATGAGGCACTTTTGCACTTATTGGTTCATACTTTTTAGTCATTATTTTCACTCCTTTTAATTTAATGATGAAAATCGTATTTTTTTTATTACTATATTCCATTCTTATTTCCAAATATCTCTTAAATAATGTGCAACTATTTTTGGCTGTCTATCTCTTGTAAAAACACCTTTGTGGTTGTAAATGGGTCTTCTTACTTCTTCTTGAGTCTTAAAATCTGCAAAGGCCCATATATGTTCTCCTATGGTGTAATCTTTTGAGTCAATCACTTCTATGTATCTTTTTATTAATTCTTTTTGGTATTCTTCTGAAAACAGGATAGGTGGATCATAATGATAACCTGGTATAGCGTCAGCTCCAAACTCTGTTAAGAGTATAGGTTTGTTGTACTTCTTATATACATATTCTAAATTTTCATTTAATGCACTTATTGCTTCGTCAAGTCTACCTTGGAAAACATACCAACCAAAATACCTGTTTATACAAATTATGTCAAAATATTTTAAAGATACATCTTCCCTTCCTGGCATATCCATACAACTAACAAAGGTTACTGGTCTCGTTTTGTCTGATTTTTTTGCTGTTTCATACAATTGTTTAAAAAATTCTTCTGATTTTGGATGGGTAGATTCTGGTTCGTTAGCTACACTCCACATTATCACACTTGGATGATTTTTATCCCTATCTATCATTCTTTTTATGCTTTTTACACATAATTTTGTGGTTTCATCGTTGTAATGATACCTTGTTATTCCTACATGCGGTGCTTCATCTATTACCAATATCCCTAGTTGATCGGCTAAATCAAGCCAATCTTCTGTATAAGGGTAATGAGAAGTCCTAAATGAGTTAGCTCCTATCCATTTTAATAGGTTATAATCTTTAACTATCAGGGGATAAAATGTTCCTTGACCTAAAACAGGAAATTCTTCGTGTTTACCAAATCCTTTTAATTTTAATGGTTCGTCGTTTAAGTATAAATTTTTACTGTCCCACCTTATCTTTCTTATTCCAATTTTCATTTTATAACTGTCTAATGTCTGATCTTTTCTTTTAAGATTGATTTCAACGTCGTATAAATAAGGATTTTCCAAATTCCAAAACTTCGCATTTTCCAATTCTACTTTTACATCCGCTTTACCATTTTCTATGTCTTTTTGATGCTTTTCTCCAGCTATTACTACTTCAATAGTTCCATTATTGTTTGCATTTGTTAGTATTTCAAAATTAATTATCCCTCTTTTTTCTTTTGAAGAAGAAAGAGAAGTGTCAACCATGATATCTGTTATCTTTTCTTTGTTGGTTATCTCTATCGTTACAGGTCTGATTATTCCTCCATAGTTTAAGAAATCAAAGTTCGTACTGGGCCTTCTATCGGCAGTACCAACCAGCAAATCTTCTTGAGGTGTATTTCCCGCAGGAAAAGAGTCTGTTCTGAGTTCATTTTCCACAAGTACTTCTAAGATATTTTCTTCTTCAAACTTAACCTTATCAGTTATATCTATTTCAAATGGTAGGTATCCAACTTCATTTTCTCCTACCTTTTCACCATTTAGATAAATTTCACTTCTTGTATTAACCGCCTCAAAATAAAGCCTTATAGCTTTCTCTTCAAAATCTTTTGAAAGGTGAAAAGTTTTTTTGTATCTCATTTTCCCCTCTTCATATAGGAAATCTTGATATTGTTCGTTCCAACTTCCCGGAACAGCAATTGGTCTAATATCTTCCTCCTCTGTGCTTTTATCCTTTTTTATTTCCCATATCCCACTTAAACTTATAAGTGCTCTTTTTTTATTCTCTTGCGCCCTTAACATTTTAAAAACTCCTTTTTATTTATCTCCCTTATTCTCATACAACCAACAACGAACCATGCGATTTTCTGTTTGTATTTCTGGTGGCATATTATCTTTACACTTTTCCATAACAAACGGGCATCTACCTGCAAACTTACATCCTTTTCTCATGTACTCTTCTGTTTCCAACTCTTTTATACTTATCCGTTCTGTCCATTTCTTTTTCGGATCTGGTTCAGGTATCGATTCTTTCAGCATCTGTGTGTATGGGTGTTTCGGGTTCATCAGTACATCTTCCACTCCACCCATCTCTATTATGTTCCCTCTGAACATTATCCCTATCCTGTCACTTACGTAGTATGCGGTTGCTAAATCATGCGTTATGTACAATACACTTACGTTGTACTTGTCCCTTAAATCTTTGAACAAGTTCACTATCGACATCCTCAACGATGCATCCACCATCGATACAGGTTCGTCCGCTACCAACAACGATGGTGTCGTTATGAGCGATCGGGCTACCGATATCCTTTGTAGTTGCCCTCCTGAAAACTCGTTGGGGTACCTTCCTTTTACTTCCGTTATACCTAATCCTACCGCCTTTAGTGCTTCTTCTACCCTTTTTCCATTCCCGTTCTTTGTTATCCCGTATTGTTTCGCTGTGTCGTATAGGTATCTGTCTACCTTCCTCAACGGATTGAATGTTTCAAAAGGGTTTTGAAATACCGATTGTACTTCTTTCATGAA
>NZ_JALY01000172.1:0-7450 GCF_002924615.1 Petrotoga halophila DSM 16923
TATCACCGATTAGCTTTTGATTGACTTTAGAAATTTTATTTTAGCGCCCTTCCCCCGCTCCCTACCCTGATTAAGACCAATCATTATCACCTAATATTTCGCCGATAGTTTTCAAGACCTCTTTTAAACCTTCCTTTGTTTTTGAAGAGAAAGGCAAATATATATATTCACCATAAGTTGAAAAACTACTTTTGATATCTTTAAAAAGTTTATCTTTTTCAGATTTCTTTAATTTATCCGATTTTGTTAAGATAAACAAAAAAGGTATACCTAGATCTTTTAGCCATTCAACCATAGCATAATCAAGTTTTTGAGGCATATGTCTATGGTCGATAAGCAAAGAAACGGCATTTAAAGAAAATCTATTTTTAAAGTATTCATTCATCAGTATGTTCCATCTTTCTTTTTCCTGTTTTGAAACGTTTGCAAAACCATATCCTGGTAAATCGACGAAATAATATTTATCATTCACCAAGTAGTAATTGATGGATCTGGTTTTTCCGGGGGTAGAACTCACTTTTGCTATTTTTATGCCTAAGATGGCATTCAAAAAGCTTGATTTTCCGACATTGGACCTTCCTGCAAAGGCAACTTCTTTTTTATCTGGTGGTGGGAGATCTTCAATGTCGTAAACGGTTTTTATTAATTGAGTTTTGTATACTTTCAAGATGTCAATGGTCCTCCTCTAAAGTTCTTTGATTTCAACTTTGACTTCGTTAGGATCTATTATACCATAAGTTGCCTTCCCAGTGAGCCATCCAGAAAATTCTCCTGGGTTGAGTACAATCGTTTTGCCGTTTTTTCTATTTACTATTTCATGGGTATGACCAAAAAAGACGTAATCATAAATCCCTGAATTTTCAGCGGCTTTTAGGGAATAAGGTTCGTGCATCAGAAATATCTTTTTGCCATCTTTTTCTACAGTGATTGGTCCGTTTTTTATCTTTTTATTAGATTTTTCATAGAGTAACAACTTTTCTCCGTCGTTGTTACCAAAGACACCATAAAAATCGATATCATCATAGATTAGATACGGTAAAGTAAACGGAGCTACAAAATCTTCACAATGGAAAATTGTATCGATATTGTACCTTTGGATTAAATCAGGGATCTTTTTGAGTTTATTCATGTTGTCATGAGAATCAGATAATACTAACCACATCAAATTACCCCCTTAGTTACCATTTTTTATTAATCCATCTGATATAAACGACCAACCCGCTTTCAACGGATATTTCTATTTTATTTTCTGTAGCTTCGTTGCTGATTCCTAAGGATTTGAAATCAAAGATATCTTTTTTGTTTAATGGATATTTGAACCCTTTGAGAGTAAGCCCTATAACAGGTTCTCCTATTCTTAAAATAGACCAACTTTCACCAATCTGGGCATCTTCTTCTACTCTTTTATTTACTATGCCGATTTTAACGTTTTCTTCAAGAATAACAGGATTTAGATCTATGTATTCGGCAAGGAGGAAGATACTTGCCATTTCTTGATCAATGCGATCACCTAAAACCCCTGATAAGACAATGTTTTTATAGCGTTTTTCTTTCAGAAAGATTAAAGCCAATTCGGTATCGATCTCATCTTTTTCTTTTGGATATTTCAATATTTCGGTGTTGTTATCTTCAGCCCACTGGAGGTCATCAATAGAAGCAGAATCAAAATCTCCTATTAAATATTTTGGTGGTAAGTTTAACTTTTTGAAGATTTTGATTCCAGCATCACATGCGATTGTCAAGGAAGCCTTTTGTATCATTTTCTTATAAAATTCTAAAGAGCTTCTTAGTTCTGCTCCAGATATTATATAAACTATAGTTTGTTCGCCTCCCAATTGGATTTCAGGTTCATGAGTTTAATTGTTGAATGGTCTTATATATATTGTCAGCAATTATTTTCGGAGTTAAAGAGTAGTTTGTGTACTCTAAGGATAGATCTCTTGCAGTTTTATATATCACATAGCTTCCAATTATGCAAGCTTGCAACGTTGTTAAGCCTTGAGCTATATACGATCCGATAACTCCTGATAATAAATCTCCCGATCCTCCCTTGGCTAGACTTGAATTTCCTGTTATGTTGAAATATGTTTTTTCACCGTTTGTTATCAAGGTAGTTGATGATTTGAATACGATGGTACATCTCAATTCTTTTGCGTACTCTTCCAAACCGAACACATCATTTTTTAAATTCTTATAAACCTTTGATAGTTCTCCCACATGAGGAGTTATAACAAAATTTTTGTTTAATTTTACATCTTTCTCTTTTAAAATTGATAGAGCATCTGCATCTAAAACGAATAATTTGTCATCTTTGTAGGTGTCAACCAATTTTGTAACAAAACCTTTTGCCTTTTCAGTTATACCGGGACCTAAAACTATAACGTTAGATTTTTCGATTTCTTCCTTTAAATTTTCAACGTCTTTTTCTTCAAAGTGTTCTTTTTTTAAGGATCTATAGATTATTGATGGTTCAAGAGCTAAAACGTTTGATGAATCACCTGGTGTAATCAGCTTAACCATACCGGCTCCTGTTCTTTGAGCCCCGATAGCTGAAAGGATAGGCGCACCAGGGTATTTTTCACTACCTGCGAGTATCAAAACCGTTCCAAATTTGTACTTGTAAGAATCTTCAGGCCTGTTTGGGAGTAAGTTCTTAACAGTATCTTCTAATATGAGTTCTCGATTGATTGAGTTTATCAAAGAGTTGTCGAAAGATAAAGGTGCGACCTTTATTTCTCCACAATACTCTCTTGCCGGATAGAGTAGATGACCAATTTTTAAAAAGCCGAAGGTAACCGCTTGATCAGCTTTAACTGCTGTTCCCAGAACTTCGCCCGTGTCAGATGATATTCCAGATGGAACATCGACTGATAATACTTTTGATCCTGAAGAGTTTATGTGTGTTATAGCTTCGGCGACTTCCCCTTTGACTTCTCCTGTCAAGCCTATACCTATTAACCCGTCTATTATGAGATCGTATTGGGAATAATTAATTTCGTCAACATCGAAACGATAAATATTAATTTGGAATTTTTTGGCGATTTCAAGTTGCTTTTTAAAATCAGGACTCCCTTGAGTTGGATCGCCTACTATAAGTATTTCAACGTTGTAGCCTTTATTTTTTAGAATCCTACCCGCTGCAACACCATCACCTGCATTGTTACCCTTTCCTACCACACATAAAATAGAATTTGGCTCAAAGGTTTCTGCTATGTCAGCCACGGAAAAAGCCGCTTGCTCCATAAGCGTTTCTGACGCTATCCCTTTTTCTATAGTCAATTTGTCTATTAATTTTGCCTGAGAGGAAGTGAGTATCTTCAATTTAACCACTCCTAAATTTTTTAATTATTTTTCATATTCAATATTAAATCATTTTTTGAACACATTTCTTCGGTTTTTGGTCCATAGGAAATATAGTCAATGTCAACTCCGATTTGTTCTTCAATATACGATAAATATTTTAGGAAATTAATATCGTTGGTATCTTTCCAACCATTCAATTCAGTATAAATAGGTTTGGCAACAAAAAAGTCATACGAAGAGGATGGGGTGTCTTTTGTTTTTCCATTGACCTCATAATGTGTACAAACTTTTATCTTGTCTAACCCGTTTAAAACATCTGCTTTGGTGATTACAAGCCCTGTTAACCCAGATCTTACTTTTGCGTATCTCAAGGCAGGGAGATCTAACCAACCAACCCTTCTTGGCCTTCCCGTTGTCGCCCCGTATTCTTTTCCTAATTCTCTAATTTTGTCAGCTTCTTCTCCAAAGATTTCTGTTGGGAAAGGCCCTGATCCTACCCGTGTTGTGTAGGCTTTGAGTACCCCATACACCTCATCTAATTCGAACGTTGAAAAGCCTACTGAAGAAACTCCATAAGCCATACACGAAGACGAGGTGACAAAAGGGTAGGTACCAAAATCTAAATCTAACAAAACACCTTGAGCTCCTTCAAACAGTACCGATGTACTTCTGAAAACATTACCCATCTCTACCGCACTAGCGTAATTTATCTTCAATTTTTCCAGTTCATTTCTTGTTTTCATCAAGTACTCAAATACATCATCTTTTGAAGTTTTCAATTTATCCCCATACTGACTACTTTTTAGATAATATATATCTTCCAATCGTTCTTTAAGCATTTTTTCATCGAACAGGTAGTATAGTTTTATACCTTCCCTTGATACCTTATCGGTATAGGCAGGCCCAATTCCTCTTTTTGTTGTTCCAATTGGCTTTTTTCTCATACTTTCTATAATTTCGTCTTCTTCTTTATGCCAGGGAAGGACCAAAAAGGCTTCTAAATCAATGTAAAATTTAGAGGACATTCCAGGGAAATCAGCTTCTAGTATATTTAATTCTTCTACAAGTTTTTCTAAATCCAACACCATTCCTGCACCTAAAAAACCTTTAGATTTAGAGTTGGGCATAATAGAAGGAAGCATATGATTAACATATTTTTTGCCTTTGTAATAAATGGTATGACCTGCATTCGCCCCTCCAGAAAAACGTACTATCCATTCAAATTTTTCTGAAAAGTAATTAACAACCTTACCTTTACCTTCATCGCCCCATTGGGCACCTACAATCGACATTTTTTTCATCATTTTTGTACTATGATACGTACCTTCCTCCCTTCCTGTGATAAAAAACATTGTAATTTTTTTAATAATGATAGGTTTCATTGTGTAATATCTTGTTAACTCTAAACAATTGTTCTAAAAGAATCAAAACCGCAAATTCGTGCGTGAAAGTCATTTTAGATAACGATAAAATAGAATCAGCCTTATTGTAAATTTTATCAGAATGACCCAAAGGACCACCGACAATAAAATTTATATGTTTCCTTGTCGATGTGCTCTTTATCCTATCATAAAATTCAGAAAATTTTATGGAATCCATTTGTTCTCCTCTTTCATCCAATAAAACGTTAAAGGAATCCGGAAAATATTTTATCAACTTTTTGAAATCTTTATCTTTATAAATTAAAGGGGGAGTCTTGTTTAAATCACCAGATAAAGGAAGTTGTATTAGTTCAATCTTTTCAAACTTCTTTACCCATTTTAAATATTGTTTTACGCCATCTATTATATAGGGACTTTTTAAAGGTCCTACGACTATGATTCTAGTCATTTTTCCTCGTTTGAAATATATTTTGCCTTGGTGATTTGTGATTCGGTTAACAACTTTTCTTCTATTGTAAATAAGTCTCCATCCAAATTACCTATTAAGTTTTTAAACGATTGCAAAAACAATTTTCCCGTTAAAGGAGATGGTAGAGAAACTCTTTCTATTTCGCTCCCAAAATGTTCTATTATCGTTTTAACTTTACTGTAGAGTAAATAGAGAGATACATCCCCTTCTTTTGCATTTAAAGTGAGACTGAATTTACCGTTTTGTTTTCTTTCTAAAAATACACTGGCGGGTAAACTCAAACTTATTTCTTGCTTTATTTGTTCTGCAAGCCACCTGTCTAAGGTGTTAATATGGAATTCCAAAGATATTAGAAAATCTCTTACCCCCATAATAGTTGCTCCAGCAGTGGGATGCGGGTGATTTGGACCAAAGTCTGGTTCCCATTCAGGAAAAGACATTTTTTTCGCTAAGAACTCAAATTCACCTTTTCGTAAGGTGTTTATATTTTTTCGGTATTCGTTTCTGGCGGATTTTTCGTATAGATATATAGGCAATTCAAAGCTTTCAGAGATTTTTTTTGCTAATCTTCTTACAAGATTATCCGCTTCATCAAAGGTTGTTGATATTAATGGAACAATTGGGATAACATCTACAGCGCCTATTCTTGGGTGATACCCACTATGATTTCTGAGGTCTATATTCTTTACGCATATTTTCACCATTTCAAATAAGAAAGTCTCTACTTCTTTTAATTCCCCTACAACACTGATGAAGCTTCTATTGAAGTATTCATCACTTTTGCAAGAAATAAACCAAATCTTATCAAAATTTTCGGAAAGGTCTTTGATTTGGCTGATTAATTCTTTGTTTTTCCCTTCACTAATATTTGGTAAAGTTTCTACGATTTTCAATTTTCATTCACCTCGTAATGTTTTTTTCTATCATTAAACCTTTTGTTGCAATTCCCAATATTATAGAAAAAGTAACAAAAGAGGAACCACCATTTGATATCAGAGGCAGAGGAATGCCAGTAACAGGTAAAATCCCTAGATTCATTCCGATATTTTGAAAAATATGAAAAAAGATCAAAAATGCAGATCCTATATAAAAATATTTCCAAAAAAGGTCTTCGCTTTTTTTGTACCCTTCGTATAGTCTCCAAAGTATTAACGAATAAAGTATTAGAATAAAAGTTACTCCCAAAAAACCAAATTCTTCTCCAATAACGGAAAATATAAAATCCGTATGACTTTCAGGTACGAATCCACTCAAATTCATATATCCATTCATATATCCTTCCCCTAACAAACCACCAGAACCTATGGCTTTTATCGCTTGTGCGGTGTTATAATAATAACTTAGAGAGTAGGTTTGAGGAAAGAGAAATCCTATTATCCTCCCTTTTTGGTATTCTTGGAGGTTGTAAAAAATTATTGGACTGCCGATTAAAGCTAATCCTAAAGAATATTGCCATAATTTTTCGAACCTTCCCGAAACAAAAACTACAACAAACCATGTAAATAATACTATAATTGAAGTACTAAAATCCGGTTCTTTGTATATTAACCCTGCAGATAAAAAAATCATTATTGATGCAAAATAAAACTTTTTATTATCATTTTGAGAAAGAACATAACTAAGATATAATAACAATACCAGCTTAAATATTTCAGATGGTTGAAAACCTATAGGACCCAGCCTTATCCATCTTTTAGCACCACTAACTGGTGTGGTGAACAGTACCAAAATCAAAGCAAGTATAACTAAATAAAATAGAACAGGGGTATATTTCTTAATAAATCTCTCTGGAATAAAGATACTAACGGTAAAAAAAACGAACCCTATAATAATCCACATTAATTGTTGGCTTTCTATTCCCTCTAAAGGACTATTAATTACAGCACTTTTAACGGATAAAAAGCCTATGATTGCCAACAACAAGTAAGCGATAACAAGGATAAATTCTATTTTTTTTATACGTTCTTTTCTTTCACATATTAAATTTGTAATAAAAAAAGAATTCACTGAAAGTATCTCCTTTTACAGAGTTCGATAAAGATTTGCCTTTTATCAACAATATATTATATCATACTGATATATTAAAGAGTAAATTTAGAGTTTCTAAAGGCAGAGAATGGGTGGGGAGGGTTTGCTGTAGTATGCGAACTATGTTTTTTTGCAGCTTTGTGCAAAATGGTCTTTTTCGTAAGGTCTTTTGAATAACTTTCCTAATCTCATTTGCTTAGCTTTTGCAGTTTTGTGCAAAAAGCTTTTTAAAATAATTTTTGATTTTGAACTTGGGGATCTTAAGGGG
>NZ_JALY01000171.1:0-14300 GCF_002924615.1 Petrotoga halophila DSM 16923
GATCTGTAGTTTCAAAGACTGCGTAAATCTTCTATTAGTATGCTAATAATTAACTTACTAACTATTAGCATACTAATAATTAGTATACTATCTTTTTTTGAAATATCAAGTTTTTATTTGAAATTTTGATTAATAGTTTATATCTTTTGAATACATCTCTTAATCTTTTGAGTGAGTTACCTGGCGAAAGGGCGCTAAAAACATTATGAGAAGTGTTGACGAGAAGATAAATTTATAATACTAAACAAATGTATCATAAGATCAATTAATCCTTAAATAATTCAGATACCATTTTATTAGGAGTTAGAAGAAACAAGTCGTCAGTTTGAAATTTGAGTAACTCTTGTGTAAAACCAGATTTGGAAAAGAGGATGTATTTTGTTTGCTTGTTTTCAAAGTTTACATAGTTACTTCTCATTTTCAGTGTCTCCAAATCTTTTATTCCCATCTTCTTGTTAGTCCACTTACATTCACCGAAGAGGATGTTGTCGTCGTTATATGCTACTATGTCTATATCATATGAGAGGTTTTTCGAATATGGAACCTTTCCCCAGCTTTTTCCTATATTATTAATGAGAAAACCGGGATAATTGGGTTTTTCTTTTAAAAATTGTATACATATATTTTCAAACTGATGGCCAATATGAGTGGGCAATTGTTGGTATATTTTTTCTAAAGCGCTTTTAGGGTTGAATTCTATTTCTGAAAGGTATCTACTTAAAAGGTTAAAGTAAAAGTCAAAAAATTCATCGTTTATAGAATATCTTGCGTTTCTACTTTTTCTATCTAATATACTGTTTTCTTTTTTTAAAATCTCATAATTATTGACTAGCTCGTTTAAATATTTTGAGAGGGAAGTAGAAGGGATTTTTGAAATGTCTTCTATCTCCTTGAGAGTTTTATTGCCTCCCCCGATTGCTTCCAATATTGAAAAATAGGATCTATGTTCAGAACCAAATTCTAAAATTAAAATGTTTTTAGACTCTTCTTTGAAAGGTGAAAAATCAGCGATGAATAACTCGTATATCTTGTTTTTTAAATTATCTTTGTTTTTAAAACCCCACAAATATTTGGGAACACCACCTACAAGGCTATAGATTTCTAAAGCTTCTTCAGTGTCGTAACCAAAGTCGAATAACATCTCTAGTCCGCTTTTTAAGTTGAACTTTTTGAGATTAATAAAGTTATTCACTCTTCCAAATAAGGGCATTTTTTCTTCCATAAATATTTTTTTGATGAGTCCTGTGTATGAACCCAAAACCGTAAGCTTTGTGTTGTATTTTGTTTCATCCCAAGCATGTTGCAAAGAATAAAGTATATCGCTATTTACCAAAAAGAAATTTTGGAATTCATCAAAAATTATGTGATCAAATCTTTCAAAAAGATCTGTAAAAAGGTCGTACCAATTTGTGTAAATTGCCTTAGAAAAAAGACTACTCAGTTCTTTTAACAGTGCCTCTTCTCTTTTTACTTCAACAAAAAAATATAAAAAATTGTCACGATTTTCATAGGCTTTTTTAATGAGAGAAGTCTTGCCTATTCTTCTTCTTCCGTATAAAACCGTGAATCTTTTTTCTTCAGAGTTTAGGATTTTGGTAAGAGCTTCTAATTCTTTTTCTCTATCATAAAAGTTCATTTATAGCGCTCCTTCGCCGATACGTTAAGGGGGCAAGCCCAATCATAAAAGTTCATGACGCACGACTTTTATATACTGGCCAGTAATATACTGGTGAGTATATTACTGATCAGTATATTACTCGTCAGTATATTATATCACAATATAATGATTTATATTCAAATCTATTATATCGAATGCGTTTTTTATTTTGTTAGACCAGTTTAGATTTATGGGGTGTTCTATTCTTGTGGAGATGACTGTTTCCAAGTTGAGTATGTTGGCTAGGTCGTAGTGTTTTTTTAAGTTGGTTAGTCCACCAACTTTGGTGATATCTAAGACGACTCCTGAAGCAATATTTGATACTCTGATAATATCCTCAGGTTGTTCGATGGATTCATCCCAAAAAATTGGGTAGTTTATTTGTAGATTGCTTAAAGTATTTTCTTTATACTTCGGGGTTGGTTGTTCTAAAGCCATAGTTTCAGAGGTTTTCAAAAGTTTTAGAATTTGTCTGATTTCATGGTGGGAGAATAAACCTCTCAGGTCAATCCATAGTTTTTTACCTTTGAAGAGTTTCAATATTTTTTCAAACTCTGTGAGCAACGGTTTTTCTAAGAACTCTATTTTTATAATTTTTTCATCTTTTTGAATTTCTGGAAGTAAGTCAAATATATTAATGCCTTTTTTCCAAAAAATTCTAAAGAGAGATTCCTGCGAGATACTTTTTTTAGTCGGGAAGAGCAATTTTGCTGGATCGTAATTGTATTTGTTTGTTAGGTAGTCAAAGATCGCTAAAAAAACAGCGGTTTTTGAAGAGTTGTCTCTTTTTATCTTTTCATTGAATTTTTCTTCGATGTTGGGTAGGTTTTCAATATCATCTTCCATTTCAAATAGATCTCTAATTAATTCCAATATCGCCATGGTAGTTTTAAATGTCTCACCAAAATAGTAATTGGGGGTAGCTGCCCCAACCCCCTGAATTCCTTGTTTGTCTATGAATTTAAATATAGCATGCTCTTGCCATTCTATATTTAGATTTTTTAAGATCGTTCTTTCTTGCCAGTAGTATACGTCTCTTTTTCTTTCTTTCATGAATTTTCAGCCCTCTTAGTATATATTTTGCATTAGTAAATACCAAAATAAGGAAACTAATATTGCATAGGTTGGCGATAAGATTAGCTCTTTTATATTTTTTTCTTTTACAAAGATAAGTTTGTATGCTAATCCGGCGCCTACTGCTATAATGGACCAAAGGTAGTTTTGAGCCATCATAAAAATGAATATCGCTAACCTTTCCGATGCACCGATTGTGTCTTTTTTTTCTTTTTCAAATAGGTTGAAAGTTCTGAATAAGAAGCTTCCAAAACTTGTTGTTACGATCATTCCTACAATATAGAACTGAAAGACGTTAGATAAGAAAGAATCTTGGAAAAAGCTTCTGAATAGGTATGACCAGATTAAAAAGGCCCCTAAAAATATGATTTCAAAGTAGATGTTGGTGTTTTGGTTTTTTATTCTTAGTAAGTCTATACCTATATGAAGAAGGATGGAGAGTGAAACTATTAAAAGCATCCATCCCGTTAACATATCAAAATTGAAAGCTAAAAAGACCAATAAAACCCAGATTAGATGTTTATAATAACTGGACTTTTCCAAGAATTTATCAGAATAAACGTTGGTAAAGGCAAAATCAGATACAAAATGGCTTAAAAAGAGAGTCATTGAAAACATAGTATACCTCCATTATTATTCCCAGTAATTTCTTTCGACGACTTTTAGTCGTGAGAAGTCTCCTTTTTTTCTTCCTACCTTTGCACAGGGTTTACCATCGACTTCTACTATATCTGCTGTGAAGTCGATTTTTTGTTTCAGCAACGATGATCCTACACCGTATAGATCTACGGGAACTTCAAGGGTTTCAAATAAATCGATTTTTTCTTGGTTAAATCCCCCTGAGACCATTATTTTTAAATTGTTCATTCCTAGTTCATCGAATTTTCTTCTCGCCCGCCATACCATCTCAGGGTTAACTCCTAAAGATGATTTGTCTTTTGGAATGACAGATTTATCTCTTAAGGATCCAGATGTGTCAAATCTAACGGCCCAAATTTTGTCTTTTCCTTCACCAACTATTTTGGACAAATCCCCTCTATCAATATTGGGTTTTTCATCGTATATGTGTTCATAAAACTCTTCTGCTACTTTGATGGTAGTTCCAATAACGTCGTTGTCCCAGTCTACTAACACCATTCTATTTACATGACCATCTATATATTTGTTAAAAGCTATAGCTGCGTCCGAGGTGTTTCCATTGTAAGCGGCAATTAAAGCATGGGGTATGGTTCCGAGAGATTCAACTCCCCAATAATCAGCGTTTGCATCGGTAGATACTCCAAAGGCGCCGGCTTTCAAGGCGGCATAACCGTCAGTTGTTTGAACCCAAAAATGATCAAATCTTGCGCTAAAAAACAAAATCGGTTTTCCTTTAGCGGCGTTGACAACTTTTTTTACAGCGGTAGCCGTGCTGGAAGCCCTTGCCATTACCCCTAAAAGAAGTGTTTCCAGATGTCCAAAAAAAGCAGGATTACCCTTGATTACGAACACAGGCTCCATATTCTTTGCTTCGTCTCCATCGTTCAAAGCAAGTACTTCTATTTCGTCCCATTTATCTACCCATAAACTGTTTAGTAGCATCCTAAGGTCCCATTTTTTATTTGTACAATTTAGAAGTTCTTCTTTGTCCATTCGTGTAGAGGCGTCTTGTATTGCTCTTTCTATGGTTAAAATTTCATCAAAAATCTCTTTTGCTTTTTCTTCATCTTTGTAGTAACCTGTTCCATAAGTTAAAAGGGATAGTGCTTCATCTATTCCAACTACTACACAGTCTGCTCTTGGAAAAAATTGGTAAGTTACATTTACTTTTCTCTTGTCTTTCTTTAGGACTTCTACATACCTTGTAAAGTATTTGTCAGTGTAGTACCCCATTCTTATTTTGTCGATGGGTACTTTGAAGAGCTTTGGATGTAATCTTTTATTTGTTTCGTTTAAATCCATTTTTTCCACCTTCTGATAAATTTTTTCGCCGTCTTGTGGCGCTTTTAAAAATAGATTGTTAGTTTTGTAAAATGATTTTTAGGTTTTTTTATGTAAGCTCCGCCTAGTCTTTATTTGCGCCCCTTCGCCCCGCAGCCCGCCCATAAGGAAAAGGAACTTTACCCTTCACCCATTTCTCATCTTTCTAAATCGAGTAGATATTTTTTCCATTTGATACTTGGACTAAACTTTCCTATACTGCCATCGCTTTTTATTACCCTGTGGCATGGGATAATTATGGGTAAAGGGTTGTTCTTCATCAAATTTCCCACCGCTCTGTAAGCTTTTGGATTTCCAGCTTTTGATGCCAATTCTTTGTAGGTAATTACGCTTCCCTTTTTTGTGTTATACAAAGTTTCATAAACCTTTTTTGCAAAAGCTGTTTCACCAGGGAAATCAAATATTTTTTTTGGGATTTTTGGGAGATCTCCAAATAGATATTCATATATTATATCAAAATGTTTCTTTGTTTTTGAATTGTAATAATTCTCATTTTTATTAGCGCCCCTACGCCCCGCTCCCCACCCTTCTTTTTGAAAGGTTAGCTTTATTTTAGTTATCTTGTCATTTTTTACATAGATTATCACACTACCGATAGGCGTTCCTAACACAGCTTTCATCGTTCTAACTCCTTGAAATCAACGGGAACTATGTACGTAGTTCCTTCTCTCATAGTTATTCCGTAAAAAAGCTCAGCAATTTCCATCACTATCTTATTGTGTGTTATTATCAAAAATTGGGACTTTTTAGAGTTCTCTAATATTAAGTCTGATATTTTTGCGGCGTTTAGATCATCCAAAGGGGCATCGATTTCATCTAGTATATAAAAAGGACTCGGGTTTAGATTCATGAGTGAGAAGAGAAAAGCTATCGCTATGAGAGCTTTTTCCCCTCCTGAAAAGAGAGAGAGTTTTTGAAAGTTCATCCCAGATTTTTTTACAGATATTTGGATTCCTTTTTCAAACTCTTTGCCCTCACCAATTAACCTGAGTTCACCGTATCCGTTTGGAAAAAGTTTTGAGATAAAGTATGAGAATTCTTTGTTGAGATTGTTAAAAAATGTGTTGAATTGACGTTGAGCTTCTTCGTCAAGATTTTTTATACTTTGTTTAAGAGAATTTATTGATTTCATTATATCTTCTTTGTTTTTTAGATTTTCTTGGTATTCTTTTTCTACTTCTTCGTATTCGTCTAAAACAGTTAAATCAACAGAACCAAGTTTTTTTAATGAACTTTCCAATTCTTTTTGTTTGTTCCCTAAGGCTTCTATGTCTTTTTCGGATAATTCTTTTAATTCGAACTCTTCTTCGTTAATTTCTAAGTTTTGGGCTTTTTCTTTGAGGAATTGTATGTTGTGGTTGGCTTCTTTTATCTCAAATTCAATCTCTTGATTTTTTTGTTTTATTGTATTTACTTCATTTTTTAATTTGTCTATACGGTTTTCATAATTTTCCAAGTCTTTAGCCTTGTTATGTTTGCCTGTTCTACTTTGTTTCATCAGTTCAAATAATTTTGAAATTTCGTTGTTGAGGGAGTCTTTTTCTTTATTGAGTTCGTTTATAGATTGGTTTATTTTATCGTTTTTTTCTTTTAAGTTATCAAAGGATTCTTTTGTTTTTTGCTGTTTAATTTTTATTTCTTTTAGTTCGTTTTCAATTGCTAACTTTTGATTTTTGTAGTATTCATACTTTTCTTTTATGCTTTTTAACTCCATTTC
This sequence comes from Petrotoga halophila DSM 16923, assembly GCF_002924615.1. Lineage (NCBI taxonomy): Bacteria > Thermotogati > Thermotogota > Thermotogae > Petrotogales > Petrotogaceae > Petrotoga > Petrotoga halophila. The sequence continues at coordinate 6,429 of NZ_JALY01000171.1, forward strand.
TTGGCCTATAAGCTCTTTTTCTATTTGATTGAGTAAGGTTCTTTTGTCTTTGATGGTTTCTTCGATTTCGTGCATTTTTTTAGTTGTTTGGGTAGTGTTTTGATAGTTATTTTCTATTTCCATTTTTAATGATTGTATCTCTTGATCAAGCGTTTTGGTTTTTTCTTCATAGTTGGCTAATTTTTCGTTGTAAAGAGTTATACTTTCTTGCAAATTGCTTGTTTCTTCTTTGATTTTTTTGTAGTCTAGGTCATGTGAGTTTTTCGTGAGTGTTGCTTGTCTTAACTCGTCTTTTATAGATTCCAACTCTTCTTTTTGAAGGTTAAGTTTTTCTTTTACTTTGTTGTATAGCTCTTGCTTGTTTGAAAGGACAGCTCTGATTTGTTTTAGCTTTTCTTCTATTTCAGAGATCTCTCTCTTTCTTTTAAGTACCGTAGAAGAATGATCGTATTTAGATTTTCCTCCGGTTATGGCACCAGAAGAGTAGACTAATTCTCCGCTGAGAGTAACAATATTTCCAGGATACTTCATTTTTGAAATTTTTATAGCTGTTTCAATATTATCAACTAACAAAGCATTAGAGAAAACGTATTCCATAACCTTTCTATATTCTTGTTTGTAGTTTACTAAATTAATTACAAAATCTATTGTGCCCGGTTCGTTTAAGAAGTTTTTTTGTAATCGAACTTTAGTTCTTAATAGATCAAGTGGAAGAAGGGTGATTTTTCCATTGTTGCCCTTTTTTACCAGATCCAAATACTCTTTTGCCTTTGAAGAATTTTTTATTACTATGTTTTGTATTCTTGAGCTGGCTATTGTCGAAACCGCTTCTTCATACCTTTCTTCTGTGTTAATTAAATTGGCAACGACATCCACCACGTTATCGTCATCTTTGAAGACTTTGAAAAATTCTTTTATCGTTGTTGAGAATCCTTCGTATTCGTTGATCTGCCTGTTTAAAGATTGATATGTGTAAAATAGATTCTTTTCATTTTGTTGAAGAGAGTCAATTTCTGATATAAGGGTATTGTAAGAGTTTTCTGTTTGTTTTAACTCATCGAATTTCTTTTTTAACCTTTGTTCTAATTGAATTTCAGTCCCTTTTGAATGGGAGAGTAGTTCTTCTATTTCTTTCATTTTTTGTGAGTTATTTTCTAATTTTGTTTTCAAGGTATTTATTTGATCTTTTAGTAAGTTAATTCTTTCTTGGTTACTGCTGTATGTTGTTTGGAGATTTTTTAGTTCTGTTTCTTTTCGTTCTTTTTCTTGAGATGCCTTTGATAATTCGGATTCTAAGATTTTGAGCGTTTCTTCTTGTTTTTCTATTTCCTGTATAATACGATTCTTTTTTTCGTTTATAAGGTTGGTTTTGTTTTGGGTTTTTTCTTCTATTTCTCTAAAATTTCTTTCGTTTTTAGAGAGTTCTTTTAACTGTTGTTCAAGTTTGTCCAATTTTTCTTCTAAAGAGTTCATTTCCCACTCTTTGCTTATTATTGAAGAGTTGTTCTCATTTAGTTCTTCTGTTAATTGATTTTTTTCATTTTCTATCGTTTGAACCCTTTGCCTGTAGTTTTCTACCATGTCTCCGTTTATGGATAGTTGTTTGTCAGTATCTTCTATTTCGCTTTTTAAATTTCTGTAGCTTCGTTCTACTTCAAAAAGCTCTGATAGCAAAGATTTCATTCTTTGAGAATTGTCTTGTATTTCTTTTTGATATTTTTCTATCTTTTTTAGAAAAGATATTTTAGAAGCACCAAAATATATTTTTCCTATTCTTTTAATTTCCTTGCGATATTCTAGGTATTTTTTTGCCCTTCCAGCCCTAATGGATAAAGATTTTAACCTTTTATCCACGACAAATAGTAAATCGTTGATTCTGTCTAAATTTTCGGTTGTTTTATTCAATAGATTGATCGATACTTCTTTTTTTTCTAAGTATTTAGCTATGTTTGAAGCATCCAACACAATATCTCTAATATTTTCAGGTGAGGAGTTGACTATTTCACCAATTTGGCCTTGTCCAATAATCGAGTAAAAACTTTTCCCCGTTCCTTTGTTGAATATATTTTGTAATTCTTTAAGCGTGGCGACTTTGTTGTTTATATAGTACCTGTTGGGTGTGTCTTTCTCCAATATTTTCGAGATCTTAATTTTTTCATTGTCATCGTTTTGTACTACTAACGAAACTTTTGCATAGTTGGAAGACCCATTTCCATTGCTTCCTATGTGCAATACATCGTTTTTTTCTGATATTCTCATCTGTTTTTGAGATTGCTCTCCTAATAGCCATCTAATCGCGTCTACAATGTTAGATTTACCCGATCCATTGGGACCGATTATCGCGATAATATTTTTATCTAAATTAAAATATGTTCTTCTGCCAAAACTTTTAAAACCCTCTATCTCTAGGGATAAGAGTTTCAATTTTAACTCCCCCCAGCATTTTCAAGGCTTTTAATCTTTTCTTCAATTGTTTTAGTAACCTCTTCAACCCCTTTACCCTGTTTTAATGCTCTATACATTATTCCAATTATTCTCATATCCAGGTATCCGTACCATTTTGGAGATCCTTTAGTCAAACTTTGGTTTCTTAAGAGGTAGCTTGGATGAAAAGTTGGAAAGATTTTAATATCCCCATACCAGTTGAAAAAACGTCCACGTGATTGAGTTATCTTAGATTCACCAGTAAAGTAATTCAATGGTGCATTACCAAGGGTTACTATTATTTTTGGTTTAATAACGATTATTTGCCCATCAAGATAGGATTGACAGCTTTTAACCTCTTCTTGTGTGGGAACCCTATTTTGAGGAGGTCGACATTTCACAATGTTTGTGATGAAAACATCTTTTCTTTCCAATTTTGCATACTCTTTGAGCATCTTTTCTAAAAGTTGCCCTGCTCTTCCAACGAAAGGTTCTCCCAAGGCGTCTTCATCTGCACCAGGACCTTCACCTACAAATATTATTGGCGAATCAACGTTTCCCGAACCTGGAACAGTATTAGATCTTGTAAGGTTCAAGGGACACTTTTCACATACCTCTATTCTTTTGGCGATCATTTCCATATTCTTTTGTTTTTCCTCGTTGCCGTATAAGAACATCAATATTCCTCCTCACATTAATCCAAATTCAAACCCTTCATCACCATATGAGATATTTTTATCGGGTATATAATTGATAAAAAAAGATATTCTGAGCGAAGCTAAATCAAACTGGGGTAGTAAGGAAAATTTAGACTGTATGTTCAACGTCCAACATATAATCTTTTTCTGTATTTCAAACTCGGTGAAATCCCAGCTTTGATTCTCTATATTATAATCAAAGGTTATTTTTGCAAACTCGCTTTTATCCCTGTTGTTTATGTCGAAGCCTGTTTCAAGAGACTCTGAAATACGGTAGGTTGTGTCTATTCCAAAAGAGTAATTTGAGTTTTTTTCCAAGAAATTTAGGTCTAAGTCGTAGACAGTGTACTCTTCCTTCATGTCAAAATCCCCGTAAATTTTGTTACCTTCATAATAAAAAAGAAAATATGTTAAAAGCTCTGGGATCTTTTTGGTGAATGTTTGTTCATGAAAATAATAACTATAATCCAATTGTAGTCGATTTCTATTGTACCTCAAAATTTCTCTGTTTTCAATATAATCAACCTTAATCTCTTCTTGATGGTGATAATCGAATTCACTTCTATGGGTTAAAAGGCCAATGACGTTGGTTAGTTTGACGTTTGTTGTATCCGGTTGGATCGTATCGGGATTAGTAATATCAAACTCTGTTTGTGTTTGTAAGGTATTTTTAGTGTTTAATAGATTTATATTGGTTTGAGTTTGAAGTTCCATTTCTTGCAAATTGGGGAAATTTTCGGCATTTTTCAGATCAAAACTTCTACTTAACTTTGCGGAGTTCGTAAAATTTTTTTCAAAGATAGAGAAAGAATATCCTACGTAATCGTTGTAATTCAATTCGTCTGTGGCAGAGGGAGTGAGAGAGTTTTCTAAAACCTTTATGTATTCTAAGGAGTTACCAAATTCGAAAACACCTAAACTAATATCAAATCCGGGTTCTAAAGAGTAATCAAAGAGCGATTTTCCAGAAGAGTATGTTTCACCAGGTATAAAGTCGTTATAATAGTTGAAATGAATCGCATCCTCCATGTTGAATTTTAAATCAAAATTATTTCTATCAATCTCATAAAGGGTATCTGTGTAAGAGAAGGTGTTTTTCGTTGTTAATCGATTTTTAGTGGTTTCGGTTGCGACGGTGGTGTAAGCGTAATCAAAGTCGCCGTACATTCTGGCAAATGTTTCATAGAAGTTGTACTTTCCTTCTACATCTATTTCACTTTCTTTCGTATCCCATATTTGATCCATTGAAAGGTCGGATATGTCCCCATATGAATGAGAGTTGAGCTTAAGCTTTGAAAGAGAAATCAAAGATCTCCCATATCTCTTTTGAAACGCTTGAGATTCCACGTTTAAAAATAAAATATCATCAAATCCCTTCGAATCCCAATAAATGTGTGATTTTATATTTTTAAGATCCCCCAAATTCGTTTCTAGTTTTGGGATATTTAACAACAAAGATTTATCTTTTGTAGACGGTTCAAGTTGAAACTCTAATTTGGCAATTTCACTTTCCTTGTTATCTTCAAAAAATTGGTACGAAACTCCTAAGTTGTTATTGTATGTATCTGGGGAATTTAGACCTGTAAATAGATTCAAACTTCCATATAAAAAGGGGACCCCGTATTTTAGTGTCACTTCTTTATCAGTTTCCGAAGTGGCTAGATCATTGATCGTGTTGTAAGATAAATGAACCTTAGATCCATTTTCAAACTTATAATTAATTTCTGTTAATAGGAAAAATTCGTTGTTATCGTATCCAAAGGTGAGAGACATGGGTTCTTCTTCATCTTCTGATAAACTTTGAAAATAGAAAGGTAGGTATAGAACAGGGACTCCAAAAAAACTAAGGACAACGTCCCTGGCTATCAAAAAATATCCTGGGAATATGTCGACTTTTCTGGCTGAAAAATAATAAGTAATACAATCTTCGCATGTTGTTAATTTCGTCTGATTTGTCTCTATTATATTCTCTTGCATCGGTTTTTCCATGCTTTCAGACCATATGCGTACATCTACCTCTTTCTCTGCCTTATACTTTTGTATGGTATATGAATTTAAAAAGACTGCGGAGTCTTCCTCAAAGTTTACGGTTATCTCTGAGGCTTGTATAGAGGTATCTTCATATAGATAAGTAATATCTCCAAAGAAAGTTGCTGCTTTAATCGTTCCATCTTCATTTAATTCACCTTGAGCTGAATCGGCTTTTATTGTAGAACCTTCATACTCTACATAGACGTTACCTTCTAAAAATAACATATCATCTTTCAAATAAAAATCTTCACTCGTTATATTTACAGGTGCAGAAAAAAAAGAAGAACCAACAAAAATAAACAGTATTATAGAAAAGACCCTTTTCAAAGGCTCGAGAAGTTTATAAGATACTCTTGTATCCAGCATTAAGAATAGAAAAATACCAATAATACCAAATATTATGTTGGGAATCCAAACGGATATCGTTGGATTTATTATATGCTCTTTTCCCAAAGCAGACAACCAAGCCCCAGAACCTTGATAAATTATGACCAGCACAAACGTTGTAATTACGCTCCAAGATTTACTTGTCAGGTTCAGAAACAGAGACAAGGCAATTCCTAAAATACAAATTACTAAGGGAGCCAAAGAGTTAGCGAATTTAGACTGGTAAGAAACTATTAGACCGGAGACATCCAACCCAAGTTTGGAAAAAGTAGTTATTTTTTCTTTTAGCTCTTTTGAGGTCATTTCGTTAGCGCTTTTAGAGAAGTTCAGAAATTCTTCGACATCTTCTTGGATATCGAGTTGCAATTGATCAAAAGTTATGTCTAAGTCGAGGAAACCATCTTCGTTGGTTCTAAACATCCTTCCGTTTTTCATGTACCATCCGTCAGGACCTTTTTGAGCTTGCTGAGCGTTAAAAACAGCGGTGTAATCATTTTTTACCTCGTATAAGAGCACGTCGTATAAAATTCCACTTTCTCTATCTATTTGTTTTACAAAGAGGTATCTTCCATCACCAACATCGACAAATTGGTTTTCTTCGATCTGTGCTTGAGGTCTTTGATAGACATACAATGCCATCGCTTCTTTTGCCTTGTAGTTTGATACGGGTACGATGGTGTTGAAGAGTGCAAATGTAAAAAAAGATAACAATAGAGATATAGTCATAAAAGGTATGATTAATTTCTTCATCGGTATTCCCAACGTTTGTAGAGCTATTATTTCGTTTGCAGAGGAGAGTTTTGAAATAACCCAAAATATACCAAATAGCACTCCCACAGGAATTCCCATGGAAATAAAATATGGTAGATGATACCAAATCAATATCAGTAGTTTTGAAAATCCCACATTGTTTCTGACTATTATTTCCGATAGTTGGTAAAGCAACTCTAAGCTCACAAAGACTATAAAAGCTATTAAGCCCATAAAAAATGGTGGTATGAATTCTTTTGAAACGTATTTGAAGAGTTTTTTCACGAGTTTTCTTCTCCTAAGAAATAGAAGAGTTCTAAATCGTTATTTCTACATTTGTACAACTCCCCTGTCAACGCCCAAATGATATTTTCGGAGATGTTTGTGATAAAATCAGAAAAGTTTGCTAAATTGTTTAAGACTTCTATATGAAGTGAAGCGGATTTAATGGATTCTTTGGATTTGTACAAATACGATTTGTAAGCATCGATAAGCCCCCTTACTTCTTCATTGAGAATGCAACTTTTCTTCGCTTTCTCAAAAAAACTTTCTTTCACTTGATCTGTCATCAATTTGACAGCTTTGATATTGATCAAATCTGATAACGAGGATAAAACTATTGAAAGATTCTCTTTGGTTAATTCCAAACTGTCTTCAAAATTTGTAGCGTTTACGGTAGAAGGGGTTTTGAGTATTTCAATTATTAATTTTGAGTTTTTTTCGCATATGTCTCCCATGTTTTCAAATATTTGAACTAATTTCGAGCTCATGAAACAAGCTTTTAAGTAAATCCCTGTGTAATTACCAGAAGACAATAAAATAACGCTTTCATAATTAAGGCTTGCCTCGATAAAATCTAATCTGTCGTCTTGATTTATTATTTCTTTTGCTAATTTATCGTTTCTTTCTAGATAGGCATCCCCAAATTTATAGTACATTTCTTGAACTATTCTGCCCATCCTCAAAACATTATTCAGATATCGTGTCAGTCGATTCAAACTGATACTGTTGATTTGGATAACATTCTCCTTTTTGAACAAATTATTTGCCTCCTAAAATCATTCAAACCTTCGGCCAAACCCTAATTTTTTATCCAACGCATTGAGATAATTGTTGCCATTTCTTTGGGCTAGTTTTATAGTCATTTCACTGGAAGTTACATATACAGACATTCCTGGTTCCATCCTATGAATGATATCTCCATCACCGGTTACATATGCAAAGCCCTTGGTCATGTTTTTCAAAATGATCTCTATCTTCTGTGTGGGAGGAGCTATGAAAGGCCTAATGTTGAGGGCATGGGCAGCTAACGGGATGAGTTGGATGACGTTCAATTCGGGGTGAATGATAGGACCTCCAGCAGATAAGGCGTACGCTGTGGATCCTGTTGGCGTTGATACAATTAATCCATCTCCAGAGAATGAAAATAGAGTATGTTCCTGAATTTTTACATCAACGTTCATAGTGCCTAATGGCTGGCTTTTCAATAAGACGATATCGTTTAGAACAACGACTTTTTTGGTACCTACATGACATTCTAAAAGGTGCCGAAATGAAAAAGAAATGTTTTCTTTTTGTATAT
>NZ_JALY01000171.1:14409-25950 GCF_002924615.1 Petrotoga halophila DSM 16923
ATAGATCGATGTTTCCTATTACTGTGGGTATAAATCTTCTTATTGGATTCAAAATTATATTGGCAACTGAATCAACAAAACCTCGAAACCGATTGTATTGAAAGGGCATTATGAAACTTAATAAAGCGGATACAATTATACAAAATTCAAAAAATACTATTACTATTCTTAATATACTTGCTAATGCTATTAAAAGATTTGCTATTACGAACATCTTTTCCTCCTCGTATAATATGTATGGATATGAAAGCTCTAAAACTTGTTTTAGAGCCCCTTCGCCCAGCAGCCCACCTTCTAAGGAAAGGAAATCTTTATTCTTTTGCCCCGTTGCCCGCCCATCTAAAGATATCTGTTGCCAAAGATTCTTGTTCCTATTCTTAAAAGGGTGGCTCCTTCTTCTATGGCTATTTTGTAATCATTAGTCATTCCCATAGATAATTCTTTTATTGAAGGATATTTTTTATTTAGGTTGTCTCTAAGTTCTTTTAAGCTCCGAAAGACGTTTCTTATAACATCAACGTTGTCAGTGTAAGGAGCCATCGTCATTAAACCGATTATTTTTATATTTTTAAAAGATGTTGCATCTTTCAAAAATGCATCTACTCCACTTGGAATGAGTCCAGCTTTGGATTTTTCACCAGATATATTGATTTCTAAAAGTACTTTTTGTGTTTTATTTATTTCTTCAGCTCTTTTTTGAATTTCCGCTATTTCTTTCATTCTCCAAACTGAATGTATGTATTCTGCGATAGGAACGATGTATTTTATTTTGTTGGTTTGTATCCTGCCTATGAAATGCCATACAATGTCAAGGTTTTTTAGATCTTCATATTTTTGTCTTAATTCCTGAGCCCGATTTTCCCCAAAATCTTTGTGTTCTTCGTTGTATAATGTTTTTATGTAAACACTTGGAAAATTCTTTGATACAGCAACTAATTTTATAGAGTTCATATCTCGACCTGATTTTTCAGCAACTTCTTGTATTTCATTTAACAAGGTGTGATAATTTTCTATTAGAAAATTATTCATTAAACTCCCCCCATAAACTAATATTTTGACTGGAAGTTTTAGGGGTGTAATTGAGTTTTTGATAGGCTTTTTCAGTTGCTACCCTACCACGCGGGGTCCTGATAATGAAACCTGCTTGTAGTAGAAATGGTTCATAGACCTCACTGATCGAATCTGGCTCTATCCCAATCGATGAAGCTAGGGCATTTATGCCAACTGGGCCACCTTCATAGTTTTCTATAATAGTCTTAAGAATTTTTCGATCCATTTTATCTAAGCCATCTTCATCCATTTCTAACAATTTCATTGTGTTGTCTACATCTTCGGCTTCTATGATGTTTTTTCCAGAAACTTGGACAAAATCCCTAACTCTTCTCAAAAGTCTGTTGGCAATCCTGGGGGTTCCCCGGGACCTTTGGGCTAAAACGAGGGATGCATCTTCTTTTATTTTTATATTGAGTATCTCTGCGCTTCTTTTTATGATGAAGTTGATCTCTTTTGGTGAGTAGAAATCAACTTCCAAAATTATTCCAAACCTACTTCTCAATGGTGGAGCGATGAGGCCTAATCTTGTAGTAGCTCCCACCAATGTGAAAGGTTGTAAATCAATCCTTATAGAACGAGCAGAAGGCCCCTTCCCTATAACAATGTCAAGTTGGAAATCCTCCATAGCTGAGTATAAGATTTCTTCCACGGTTCTATTCAGTCTGTGAATCTCGTCTATGAATAGTACGTCACCATTTTCTAGATTAGTTAAAATGGCAGCAAGATCTCCTGCTTTCTCGATTACAGGGCCGCTTGTAATTTGCAAATTAGCCCCTAGTTCATTGGAAATTACATAAGCTAGGGTTGTTTTACCTAAACCAGGCGGACCTGCTAAAATTACATGGTCCATCGCTTCTTTTCTTATTTTAGCAGCTTCTATCGCGACCTTTAACTTTTTTTTTATGTTGTCCTGGCCTATAAACTCATTCAAGTAGTTTGGCCTTAATTTCTTTGAACCTGTATCCTCTCCCATAAAAGAGGGATCCAGTAACCTCTTTGGGTTTGTATTTTCTTTTTCAAACATTTTAAAAACTCCTTAGAATCTTATGGGTAAACTCTGTAAAGTGTTCTTGCAAAAGGTATAGCTTCCCTTATGTGTTCTAATCCACATATCCAAGCTACTGTTCTTTCAACGCCTAAGCCGAAACCACTGTGTGGAACGCTACCAAACTTTCTTAAATCTATGTACCATTGGTATTGATCTAAAGGAAGATTGAATTCTTTCAATCTGTCTATTAAGATTGATTCTTCCCATATTCTTTCAGAACCCCCTATTATTTCACCATAACCCTCAGGGGCAAGTAAGTCATCACAGAGTACAACGTCAGGATTGTTTTCATCAGGCTGCATATAGAAAGCCTTAGCTTTCCTAGGATACTTCTCCACAAAGAGGGGTTTTTCAAATTGAGAAGCCAGCACACTTTCTTCATCTGCACCAAAATCTTCTCCCCATTCTATTTCAAAACCTTTCTTCTTCAGAAAATCAATCGCTTGTGTGTATGTCATTCTTTCAAAGGGCAGCTGAATTTTTTGTAGTTTATTTGTATCCCTTCCAATTTCTTTTAAATCATCCGAAGCGTTTTCTAATACTCTTTGGATAATGAAAGAAACCAAGCTTTCTTGTAATTTGATGTTGTCTTCATGTTTATAAAAAGCTACTTCGGCTTCATTCATCCAAAATTCGATTAAATGTCTTCTTGTTTTTGATTTTTCGGACCTAAATGTAGGACCAAGGTTGTACACCTTGCCAAAAGACATCGCCGCAGCTTCTAAGTAAAGTTGACCAGTTTGTGCTAGATACACCTCTCCATAATCGAAATAGTCTAATTTGAATGTGTTACCGGCAGATTCTCCTATAGAACCGGTAAATATAGGGGTGTCTATCAAGGTAAAATCATTTTGATTATAAAAATCTCTAATTGCCTTTAAAATTTCGTTTCTAATTTTTAAGATATGAAATTGCCTTCTCGATCTGATCCATAGATGCCTGTTTTCCATTAAAAAGTCTATGCCGTGGTCTTTTTTAGAAATAGGGTAATCTTCAATGGGTTCTTGTACTTTTTTAAAGGAAGTTATGTGTAATTCAACGTTTTTAGGAGATCTTTCGTCTTTTTTTATGGTTCCTTGTAAGATTACGCTACTTTCCATTTTTATTTTTCTGATGTTTTCAAAGGTTTCATCATCGAAATTCTTTTTTTCAGCTATTCCTTGAATGAAACCTGTTCCATCCCTTAACTGTAAGAAAGCTATTTTACCACTGCTTCTTTTGTTCCATACCCATCCCCGGAATTCAACTGTTTGATCGATGTATTTTTTGAAGTCTTTTATATATACCCATTTTGGAATCATGCTACCACCTCCGTGCGTTAAGGGGGTTCCCCCCCTTAAAAACCCCAAATTCATAATTTTGTTTTAATAAATCTTTTTGCATAAGGATAAAAAGGGTAAATCCCTCAATGCTCTGTTTTAGCGCCCCTTCGCCCCGCTCCGCACCCATAAGGATGAGTGGGGCTCCACCCTGCTCATTTATCCCTCTTTGAGTGATTCTTACTCTTTGGCAACTTGCGTAAAAAAGGTGTCCAATTCTTCGTTAACAATGAGAGCTACCTTTTCTGGTGGGAGATACATTTCTGATACTTCACCTTTGTTTACAACAATTATCTTCCCTTTAGTTAAGGATGGCAACATTGCTGCTGGTATAACCGCAAGAGAAGACCCTAAAACCAAGACAAGATCGGAATTTTTCATCAATATTTCAGATTCTGTTAAGTATTTTACTGGTTCTCCAAAAAATACTATGTCTGGTTTTATTACACCACCACAGTTATCACACCTTGGTACTATTTCGTTGTTTATCTTTTCTAATATTTCTTCTTGAGAATACTCCCTTTTACATTTTGTGCAGTAATTTTTCCAGCATCCTCCATGTATCTCATAGACTTTCTTTGAACCGGCTTTTTGGTGTAAAGAATCGATGTTTTGAGTTACTATCCCTTTCAATTTACCTTCCTTTTCAAGTTGAACTAAAAATTTGTGAGTAAATGTTGGTTCTGCCTTTGTTATGTACTCTAAAAATTTTTTGTGAAACTTGTAGAACAAAGAAGGATCACGATAGAAATAATCCAAATCGAAAATCCTTTCGGGATTTTCTATATTTGCCTTTGTATAGATACCGTTAGGGCCTCTAAAATCGGGGATACCTGCGTTAGTAGACATCCCCGCACCACTTAGGACCGCAATGGAATTTGACTTATAAATTAATTCTGCACATTTTTTCGCAGCTTCAGACATCTTTCCCACCTTTCAGAAATTTCAAAAGTTCTTGGGCTGCTATTAAAGGGCCTTCGTCCTCATAACCTTCTACACCAAGTTGCGTTCGAAGTGTCCCAACTTTGACGTTACTTTTCATTAGTGTTTCCATGTATTTTCTAGCAATTTTTTCGTGTTTTTCTCTTCTTTGGATTGCACCGAAAGGATTTGCAAAGTAACTATAGGTTAGACCTTTCTCTGAAGTTGTACCTTTTGCCATTCTTGCACCTTTGGAAAATACATCTAATGCCTTATCTACGTCATCAAAAAATTCAATTGGTGGTTTGTTCTCGTCTATTTTTTCATAGTTGTTGGCGTAAAAGAAATAATCAATTTTAGTAGGTCTTATGATATCTTCATAATTGGAGTAAGGTACAATAACTCTGGCGTTGGTTATGTTTGGATTCATAAAGATACTTCTATCCATGGCAGAGTAGGCATAACCTGGTTGTAAGTCGTCTAATCTGACAAAAGCACCAGTTTCTGTCCCATATGCAACTACTGTTCCATCTTCTAAAATGTCTAACGAGCCCATATCATCTATCAAAATATTCACTTCGGATACCTGTTTTCTTATTCTGTTTAAGGCATCCAATGTTTCAGATTTTCCCGCTCCGCTATCTCCCATTATCATTACGTTGAAACTTTGACCATCTCTTAACTTTATTTCAGCTAAAGCCCCATGAATTGGCAGTCTATCTTCGTCTATAACTATTAAGTTGTGAATCGTCAATACCATTTTCTTCATATAACCAAAGTAGTCTATAGAAGGATCATCTCCAACAAGTCCTACGTAAGTTCCATCATCTTCTTTATAGATGATACCATTGTAATCGTCTTCATTTTCAAAAAAACTTTTATTCATACCGAAGATGTATATACCATCAGGTCTTCTGTTTTCTAAACTTTCAAAATCTGCAAACTCGTACAAATTTGCCAAACCTGTTGCCATCGCGAAGTATTCTTTGTAAACAACAACATATATCAATTTATCGTTAACGTATATGGGGAAAACGAGCCAATCCTGTGGATTATCTATATTAATTTTGTTTAATATAGGACGATCGACAACTTTGAATACCCCTCTTCTTTTATTAGAGTATGTATAAAAGATAACGGGTGGTTCCAGTACTACACTCCAAACATATTCCATATTGTATAAAAAATCAGCATTGGCTATTTTAGCTTCTGGTTTAGGTTTAGGACGATCAACTATAAATCCTGCTTGAGCTCCCCCGGGAAGTTGCCTGAGCACTTTTACCCTTCTGGCTGAAATGTTGACAAGGATTTGTCTATATACCCCCAAGACTAAACTTTTTAGATCAGAGTTGTTCTTAACTAAGGATATTTGCTTATGAATCCTCGTTCTTGAATTGTGACTGAAAGGATCCGCTTTTTTCATAAATCTGTGTTTTGAACGCCATAGATTGAAAGTATCTTCAACAAAGAGAGCCAACGTTTCTCTGTATGAAGATAATTTTGGGAAACTAAAGTAAGAGGATTCATCCAAATGGTCTAAGCTGTTTATAGATAATGCTAAGAGTAGTTGCCGAATTTGTTCTAAGTCATACCTTTCATGAACTTTTTGTTTGCTTTCATCCACTAGAAATAATTGAAAAAAAGGATACAACGTATTGCGTGTCTCTTGGGCATCCTCGATTAATTCTGAGATTATTTCTAGTAGATAGCTTGAATTTAGTATTTGAGATATGTTACTATAAGATACCTCCCCGGGGATCAATACAGTTCTTTCATAACTCATTTTTTACCCTCCCTTTTGACGGTCTTTAGAAACTTTATAAATTGCGCCCCTTGCCCCGCTCTCCACCCTGATTGAGACTAATCAACTTCGCCTAATATTTCACCGATAGTTTTCAAAACCTCTTTTAACCCTTCCTTGGTTTTTGAAGAGAAAGGCAAATATATATATTCGCCATAAGTTGAAAAACTACTTTTGATATCTTTAAAAAGTTTAGTTTTTACAGATTTTTTTAATTTATCTGATTTTGTTAAGATAAACAAAAAAGGTATACCTACATCTTTAAGCCATTCAACCATAGCATAATCTAGTTTTTGGGGCATATGTCTATGATCGATAAGCAAAGAAACGGCATTTAGGGAAAATCTATTTTTAAAGTACTCGTTCATTAATACGTTCCATCTTTCTTTTTCCTGCTTTGAAACGTTTGCAAAACCGTATCCGGGTAAATCAACGAAGTAATATTTGTCATTCACCAAGTAGTAATTGATGGATCTGGTTTTTCCTGGGGTAGAACTTACTTTTGCTATTTTAATGCCTAAAATGGCATTCAAAAAGCTTGATTTTCCTACATTGGATCTTCCCGCAAAGGCGATTTCTTTTTTATCTGGTGGTGGAAGATCTTCAATGTCGTAAACGGTTTTTATTAATTGAGCTTTGTATACTTTCAAGATGTCGATGGTCCTCCTCTAAAGTTCTTTGATTTCAACTTTTGCTTCATTAGGATCTATTGGATCTATTATACCATAAGTTGCCTTCCCAGTTAGCCATCCAGAAAATTCTCCTGGGTTGAGCACAAAGGTCTTACCGATTTTTCTATTTACTATTTCATGGGTATGGCCAAAAAAGATGTAATCATAAATCCCTGAGTTTTCAGCGGCTTCTAAGGAATAAGGTTCGTGCATCAGAAATATCTTTTTACCATCTTTTTCTACGGTGATTGGTCCATTTTTTATCTTTTTATTTGATTTTTCATAAAGTAGCAACTTTTCTCCGTCGTTGTTACCAAAGACACCATAAAAGTCGATATCATCATAGATTAGATACGGTAAAGTAAAAGGAGCTACAAAGTCCCCACAGTGGAAAATGGTATCGATATTGTACCTTTGGATTATATCCGGGATCTTTTTAAGTTTATCCATATTGTCGTGAGAATCAGATAATACTAACCACATTACATCGCCCCCTGCTTACCATTTTTTGTCGATCCATCTGATATAAACAACCATGCCACTTTCAACGGATATTTCTATTTTATTTTCTTTAGATTCATTACTGATCCCTAGGGATTTGAAATCAAAGATATCTTTTTTATTTAATGAATATTTGAATCCCTTAAGAGTAAGCCCTATAACGGGTTCTCCTATTCTTAAAATGGACCAACTTTCACCGATCTGGGCTTCTTCTTCAACTCTTTTATTTACTATACCAATTTTAACGTCTTCTTCAAGGATAACAGGATTTAGATCTATGTATTCGGCTAGGAGGAATACACTTGCCATTTCTTGGTCAATACGATTGCCTAAAACCCCTGATAAAACAATGTTTTTATAACGATTTTCTTTCAGAAAGATTAAAGCCAATTCGGTATCGATCTCATCTTTTTCTTTTGGGTATCTCAGTATCTCCGTGTTGTTATCTTCGGCCCACTGAAGGTCTTGAATAGAAGCAGAATCAAAATCTCCTATTAAATAGTTTGGCGGTGAGTTTAACTTTTTGAAGATTTTGATTCCAGCATCACATGCGATTGTCAAGTGTGCCTTTTGAATCATTTTCTTATAAAATTCCAAAGAGCTTCTTGGCTCTGCTCCAGATATTATATAAACTATAGTTTGTCCGCCTCCCAATGGGGTTTTAGATTCATGAGTTTAATTGATGGATTGTCTTATATAGATTGTCAGCAATGATTTTCGGAGTTAAACAGTAGTTTGTGTACTCTAAGGATAGATCTCTTGCAGTTTTATATACGACATAGCTTCCAATGAGGCAAGCTTGCATCGTGGATAAACCTTGAGCTATATACGATCCAATAACTCCTGATAGTAAATCTCCCGATCCTCCCTTGGCTAGACTTGAATTACCTGTTATGTTGAAATATGTTTTTTCGCCGTTTGTTATCAAGGTAGTTGATGATTTGAATACGATGGTACAGTTCAACTCTTTTGCGTACTCTTCCAAGCCGAACACGTCGTTTTTTAAATTTTTATAAACTTTAGATAGTTCTCCCACATGTGGGGTTATGACAAAATTTTTGTTTAATTTTACTTCTTTCTCTTTTAAAATTAATAGAGCGTCTGCATCTAAAACAAATAATTTGTCATCTTTGTAGGTGTTAACTAATTTTGTAACAAAGCCTTTTGCATTTTCAGTTATACCGGGACCTAAAACGATGACGCTAGATTTTTCGATTTCTTCCTTTAAATTTTCAACGTCTTTTTCTTCAAAATGTTCTTTTTTTAAGGATCTGTAAATTATAGATGGTTCAAGAGCTAAAACGTTTGAGGAATCACCTGGTGTAATCAGCTTAACCATACCGGCTCCAGTTCTTTGAGCTCCAATAGCGGAAAGGATAGGTGCACCAGGGTATTTTCCACTACCCGCGAGTATTAGAACTGTTCCAAATTTGTACTTGTAAGAATCATCAGGCCTGTTTGGAAGTAAGTTCTTAACGGTATCTTCTAGTATGAGTTCTCGATTGATTGAGTTTACCAGCGAGTTGTCGAAAGATAGAGGAGCAACTTTTATTTCTCCACAATATTCTCTTGCAGGATAGAGTAGATGACCAATTTTTAAAAAGCCGAATGTAACCGTTTGATCGGCCTTAACTGCCGTTCCTAGAACTTCACCTGTGTCAGATGATATTCCTGATGGAATATCGACTGATAATACCTTTGATTCTGAAGAGTTTATGTGTGTTATCGCTTCGGCGACCTCTCCTTTGACTTCTCCTTTCAAGCCTATACCTATTAATCCGTCTATTATGAGATCGTATTGCGAATAATTAATTTCATCAACATTGAAACGATAAATATTAATTTCGTATTTTTTGGCGATTTCAAGTTGCTTTTTAAAGCCAGGACTTCCTTGAGTTGGATCACCTACTATAAGTATTTCAACGTCGTAACCTCTATTTTTTAGAATCCTACCCGCTGCAATTCCATCACCTGCGTTGTTACCTTTTCCTACTACACAAAGAATTGAAGTAGGTTCAAAGGTTTCCGCTATGTCAGCCACAGAAAAAGCTGCCTGCTCCATCAGCGTTTCTGGGGCTATTCCTTTCTCTATAGTCAATTTGTCTATTAATTTTGCCTGGGAGGAAGTGAGTATTTTCAATTTTTTCACCTCTAAATTTTTTAATTATTTTTAATATTCAATATCAAATTATTTTTTGAAAACATTTCTTCAGTTTTTGGCCCATAGGAAATGTAGTCAATATCAACTCCGATTTGTTCTTCTATATACGATAAATATTTTAAGAAATTAATATCGTTGGTATCTTTCCAGCCATTCAATTCAGTATAAATAGGTTTGGCAACAAAAAAGTCGTATGAAGAGGATGGAGTGTCTTTTATTTTTCCGTTGACCTCATAATGTGTACAAACTTTTATCTTATCTAACCCATTTAAAACATCTGCCTTGGTGATTACAAACCCGGTTAACCCAGACCTTATTTTTGCGTATCTCAGGGCAGGTAGATCTAACCAACCCACCCTTCTTGGTCTTCCTGTTGTCGCCCCGTATTCTTTTCCTAATTCCCTAATTTTGTCACCTTCTTCTCCAAAAATTTCTGTGGGGA
The DNA here is from genome assembly GCF_002924615.1 of Petrotoga halophila DSM 16923. NCBI lineage: Bacteria > Thermotogati > Thermotogota > Thermotogae > Petrotogales > Petrotogaceae > Petrotoga > Petrotoga halophila. The sequence goes on from NZ_JALY01000171.1 coordinate 24,327, forward strand.
AAGGTCCCGATCCTACCCGTGTTGTGTAAGCTTTGAGTACGCCATAAACCTCATCTAGTTCGAACGTTGAAAAGCCTACGGAGGAAACTCCATGAGCCATACAAGAAGACGATGTGACAAAAGGATAGGTGCCAAAATCTAAATCTAACAGAACACCTTGAGCTCCTTCAAACAGTACCGATGTACTTCTGAAAACATTCCCCATCTCTACGGCACTAGCGTAATTTATTTTCAATTTTTCCAATTCATTTTTGGTTTTCATTAAATATTCAAACACATCATCTTTTGAAGTTTTCAATTTATCACCATACTGACTACTTTTTAAGTAATATATGTCTTCCAAACGTTCTTTAAGCATTTTTTCGTCGAACAAGTAGTAAAGTTTTATGCCTTCCCTTGATACCTTATCGGTATAGGCAGGTCCAATTCCTCTTTTTGTTGTTCCAATTGGCTTTTTCCTCATACTTTCTATAATTTCGTCTTCTTCTTTGTGCCAAGGAAGAACCAAAAAGGCTTCTAAATCAATGTAAAATTTAGAGGACATTCCAGGAAAATCAGCTTCTAGTATATTTAGTTCCTCTACAAGTTTTTCTAAATCCAACACCATTCCTGCACCTAAAAAACCTTTAGATTTAGAATTGGGCATAATAGAAGGAAGCATGTGATTCACATATTTTTTGCCTTTGTAATAAATGGTATGACCTGCATTCGCACCTCCAGAAAAACGCACGATCCATTCAAACTTTTCTGAAAAGTAATTAACAACTTTACCTTTACCTTCGTCACCCCATTGGGCACCTACAATCGACATTTTTTCCATAATTTTTGTACGATGATACCGTACCTTCCTCCCTTCCTGCGATAAAAATACCGTAACTTTTTTATTTTAATAATGATAAGTTTCATTGTGCAATATCTTGTTAACTCTAAACAATTGCTCTAAAAGAATCAAAACCGCAAATTCGTGGGTAAAAGTCAATTTAGATAACGATAAAATATAATCCGCTTTATTGTAAATTTTATCAGAATGACCCAGAGGACCACCGACAATAAAATTTATGTGTTTCCCTTGCGATCTGCTTTTTGTGCGGTCATAAAATTCCGAAAATTTTATAGAATCCATTTGTTCTCCTCTTTCATCCAATAAAACGTTGAAAGAATCCGGGAAATATTTTTCGAACTTTTTGAAATCTTTATCTTTGTAAATCGAAGGTGGTGTCTTGTTTAAATCACCAGATAAAGGAAGTTGTATTAGTTCAATTTTTTCAAACTTCTTTATCCATTTTAAATATTGTTTGACTCCATCTATTATATAGGAACTTTTTAAAGGCCCTACGACTATGATTCTAGTCATTTTTCTTCATTTGAAATATATTTTATCTTGGTGATCTGTGATTCGGTTAACAATTTTTCTTCTATTGTAAATAATTCTCCATCCAAATTACCTATTAAGTTTTTAAGGTTCTATCACGAAAATAGTGGGTAATTAAGCTGGAGTTAAATTAAGTTTACCAAGGGCAATAAAGATAGTGATTTTTAAATTCTTTAATGTTTTAAAACCAAAAGCCCTTTTAGTAAATCCTCTAAGTTTAGAGTTCATACCTTCTATTTTACCGTTAGAGAT
>NZ_JALY01000045.1:0-42516 GCF_002924615.1 Petrotoga halophila DSM 16923
GTTTTTGGAATGATCTCTCTTTTTCCCCCATCTTTAGTTACGTAAACTTAACTAAATTTTTTTTTCCCATCGCCTCTTTTTATGTTATGGGAAAGTTTCAATGGAATTTTATAATCTCTTAGACACTGTTGAACGTTTCTTTCCAACCCACCTGGGTATGGCAAAATTTCTACAACACCTTTTACTTCTATTCCCTCTAAATGAAGCCGGCGAGCCATTATCAATCCAATATCTCCTGAACCAACTATTAAGGCGCTATTGGCTGGCTTGAGATTTTGAAGGTTGATGTATTTTTGAGCTACTCCTGCGGTAAAAATACCAGCAACCCTATCACCCGGAACCGCAAGTGAATTAAAATGTCTTTCTCTTGCCCCTGTTGCCATAACTAAAGCCTTTGTTTTTATCTCGTGTATCCCTTTATGATTCACAAAAGTCAATTGTTTATCTTTATTCACATTCAACACAAAGGCACTGTTCAATATTTTTATATTCGTATTGGCTAATTCTTCTTGAAGCGTTTCTTTGAATTCTGGGCCAGTTAAATCTTTTCTATAATAATGTATCCCAAAACCATTGTGAATACATTGATTTAAAACTCCACCGTTTTCTTCTTCCCTTTCTATAAGAATAACGTTTGCACCATTTTTATCTGCAGCCTTAGCAGCGGCCATTCCTCCTCCGCCACCACCTAATACAACAACATCTGTTTCGTATTTCATATCGCTCTCACCTCGGAATTTATTATCCACGAACCTTTTTCATTTTGAAGTACTTCTTCTGGTTTTAACCCTGTTTCTTCGGAGATTATTTTCAATATCTTTGGTATGCAAAAACTTCCTTGACATTCTCCAAAGGAAGCTCTCGTAGCAAATTTAACATCATCTAAAGTTCTTGCACCGTTTTTTATAGCCTCTTTAATCTCTTTTTTTGTTATTTTGTTACAATAACAAATCATTTCTCCAGCATCTGGATCTTCTTGAATGACTCTTTCCCAGTAGTCATAATCCTTTTCCACTAAATGTGGAACTTTTTCTATTTGACCGATGTAATTTTTCCTTTTTTGTAAATTAATATGTAACTTTTCTTGAATAAGATATTCTACAACGTATTTAGCGATCGCAGGTGCAGCGGTTAATCCAGGGGATCTTATACCAGAAACATGTATAACATTCCCTCCACCTACATCGATATGAAAATCTTTTTCCTTTGTTTCAGGTCTTAGACCGGCAAACGTTTTAATTACATTCCTTGAAAAATCTAAAGTTGGAACCAACCTCAAAGATTTTTCTCTGACTTCTAAAAGCCCTTCTTGAGTCGTAGAAAGATCTTGTTTTGATTTCACACCATGAGCAGTAGGCCCAGCTAAATAACCCCCATCCACAGTCGGAACCACCAAACAACCTTTCGTCAACTTAGAGGGAGTTGGAAAAATGACAGCATTTGCATACTTTATGTCCTTTCCTAAAAGATAATACTCACCTTTTACAGGGAAAATATAAGGTACCTCATCTCCAAAAAGTTTTGCTACTTCATCTGCATATAATCCTGCAACATTAATAACTAAATCTGCTATATAACTGCTCCCATCTTCAAAGAACAATTCAAACTTGTTATCTTTCTTTTTTACTTCAACAAGTTTCTTATTTTTTAAAACTTTTCCTCCATTGATCTCTACCGATTTTGTAGCTTGCATAGCTACTTCCCATGGCTCAGTCACACCTGCTATAGGGCAATAAAAGGATTTTAAAGCACTCTTATTTAAATTTGGCTCCATTTCTAATAGTTCTACCTTATCTAAAATCTCATATTCTTTGACCCCGTTTTGAATTGCTCTTTCTTCCAACTCATCGATCGCTTTTAACTCATCTTCGTTTAATGCAACAACATGTGATCCAACTCTTTTCACTTCTACAGAAAGTTCCTGGGATATCTCATCGTACAATTTATTACCCTTATAACACAGTTCTGACCTTAAACTTCCAGGAGTATCGTCATACCCCCCGTGAATTATTCCAGAATTTCCTTTTGTGACACCTGTTCCTATTCCGTTTCTTGCCTCAAATATGAAGACATCTTCTATATATTTGTTAATTTCTCTTGCGATTAAACTTCCTACTATTCCAGAACCTATAACCGCTATCAACTTTTACCAACCTCCTGATATTATAAAAAAAACCATACCCTTTACGAAATAATTTCGCTTTAGGATATGGTTTTCTCTTATTCTCCACCATTTTATTATTAACTTTTATTTCACCACACATTCTAACATACTTAAATTAAGTGAAAGTTAACAGACTTACAATTATTTGATTATTTTTCTTCAATCCAATTTTTTGCCCTTTCAACGGCTCTTTTCCAACCAGCGTACAATCTTTCCCTTTCATCCTCATCCATTTGAGGAGTAAAAAGGGCATCCCGTTTCCATTTTCTTAATAATTCCTCCTGACCATTCCAATATCCTACTGCCAAACCCGCCAAATATGCTGCACCTAACGCTGTCGTCTCATTAACTACGGGCCTTTCAACCTCTACACCAAGAATATCAGATTGAAATTGCAAAAGGAAATTATTTAATGCAGCACCACCATCTACTCGGAGAGTTTTAAGTTTTATACCCGAATCGGCCTCCATAGCTTCAAGAACATCTCTTGTTTGATATGCTATAGATTCCAAAGTAGCTCTAATAATGTGTGCTTTTGATGATCCTCTTGTTAAGCCAACGATTGTACCCCTTGCATACATATCCCAATAAGGCGCTCCAAGCCCTGCAAATGCCGGCACAAAATAAACACCACCATTATCTTTGACTTTAGTTGCATAATATTCAGTATCTGCAGCACTATCAACTATCTTTAACTCATCTCTAAGCCATTGAACAGCAGCACCTGTAACGAAAATAGATCCTTCCAAGGCATAGTTAACCTTCCCATCAATTCCGTAAGCTATTGTAGTTAATAAACCATGTTTAGATTCAATAGGATCTTCCCCAGTGTTCATTAACATGAAACAACCGGTGCCATATGTGTTTTTTACCATACCTTTTTCATAGCAAACCTGACCAAACGTAGCAGCTTGCTGATCTCCTGCTATTCCAGCAATGGGTACTTCTGCGCCGAATACATCTACATCGGTATTACCATATATTTGACTCGAAGGTTTTACCTCTGGTAAAAGAGAAAAAGGTATATTTAACTCTTTAAGAAGATCTTCATCCCATTTAAGATCGAAAATATTGTATATCATTGTTCTGGATGCATTGGTATAATCAGTAACGTGAACTTTTCCATTAGTTAGCTTCCAGATTAACCACGTATCTATAGTTCCAAATCTAAGTTTTCCAGCTTCTGCTTTTTCTCTGACTCCTTCAATATTATCCAAAATCCATTTAATTTTAGTTCCAGAAAAGTAAGCATCTACCATAAGACCTGTCTTATGCTTAATAGCTTCTTCTAAACCTTTTTCTTTCAAATTATCACAAATTTTTGAAGTCCTTCTATCTTGCCAAACGATTGCATTGTGAACAGGTTTCCCCGTTTCTGCATCCCAAATAACGGTTGTCTCCCTTTGATTAGTTATACCAATCGCACTGATCTGACTACGTTTAATATTCCCTCGAGCCATAGCATCTGCTATAACTCCCATTGTAGTTGCCCAAATTTCATTGGGATCATGCTCTACCCATCCGGGTTTAGGATAATACTGCATAAATTCTTGCTGTGCTAAACTAACAACATTCCCATCGTGATCAAAAATTATAGCCCGAGAACTTGTAGTCCCTTGATCGATTGATAAAATATACTTTTCCATTACAGTCCTCCTAAAAACTTTTTTATACTCATTTTAGAAATTCTAAAACACGCATTTTAACTAACTTTTAAAATTTTCAATTTTTGTACATTTACTTCCTCACAGTATAATTTATTCGATATCACATCATTATTGTCTCATAAGAGGTCATACAATTGTCGTTATTCAGAAACTCTTTTCAGCTGTAATTCTTTCATGCGTTTTTTTCCAATAATAGTCTAACCACAGAAAGGCGTACTAAAGAAGTTTATCAAACCAACAGGCATATATATAATACATGCCTGTTGGTTTGGTATATACTCCATAATATTAAAGACTCAATTCCCTCAATATTCAAATTAAACCACTATATAAGGTAGTGTTGGCAACCGTAATCATTGTAACTAGGAATGTATTTAAAAATACTCCCGTATATATATTACCAGTTCTTTTAAAAAGAACTTTAGAATAAATAGTGGCAACAAGCAGAGTTGGAATAAGGGCAAACAGTAAGATGCTGCTGAGTGACTGGGAAGGGAAGAGTGCTGTTCCAGTAATAAAAAGTTTCCCGTACTGTAATATCAGATACAGAACCAGACCTCCAACATTCAATACAGAGGCAGCCACGTAACCCTTCCATCCCTTCATATGTCCAGTATTAGCATTAACCGTAATCCCGGTCACATAAAAATACAGGAAAAAGAAAGGAGCATATTTCAAAGCAGCAACCAAATGACTGCTTCCAAAAGTCTTTACAGCCCATGTCCAGATTCTAAAGTCAACTTTGAATACTGTATCAATGATAAACAGAATTAGATATGCAATTAGCACCGCAACCAGGGCTGCTACTAAACTAGCTAAAATAGATTTCCAGTTAACAACAAAACCATACTGCTTGAGAGAAATACTCTGTGAATTTTTATTTAAATAATGGGTGAACAGGCCAATTATTGCTACTACAGATGTTACTACCATGGCCCAATAGAGAATTTGATTTGTAGCTGGTTCATTAAAATAACTGTTCAATTTAAGGACATTTGAAGAATTAATCAAAATCAATAATAAAATAATAGATACGGCAGATAACAGTGCTGGTCCTGTGATGATTGCCTTAAACCCTTCTTTATCTTTCTTTACAAACCCCATAATTACCTTAACTACAGAAAGGGCAATTACAAGCACTGAGAACACCTTAAGAACTGTCATACCCGTTCCGGCTTTATCCATCAGAGTGGGAAAGAATAATGCCGGGAATAAAGCGGAGATACTAAATATAATCCAATAGATGATCTTATCCTTTTTGGTCCCAGGACCTTTAATTTCTGGATTTATCTCTGTTTTTAATTTTGAGAAGAAAGGTAGATCTGATATAAGTAAGACTAACGGGACAAGAAGCAGGAAGAATCCAATCATGGCCACAAATGAAAATAGTTCTTTTAAAAACCATATTTGATTACCAGATGGCAGATTTGCTGAATTCTGATTAGTTGATGTATACTCCTCAAAAGCAACATTATAAAAATCTATCGCATGACCGGTTGTGGTAATTGAAAAATGATTTCTAGGATGAATCTCGCGAGGTGTATAGATAATTCTTTTTCCCCCATTTTCCAGATTATACCAGGTTTCACTCTGTGGCTCAGCAGGATTTCCTAAGAATTTTCGCCCTTCTTCAGTATTAGTATAATCTTTATAGACTACCGTCTCTCCTGATGCAAAAGCTTCCTGATCAAAGAAGAATTCATCATAATGAGCTGCAACTTTACCAACTATTCTGGGACCATAAGCCTGGAAAGCTACATCACCAGTTACACCTAAATAACTCGACCAACTATAATCCGAACCCATGGTTAAACCAGCATGTATTTTTCTTATCCCAGTAGTTGCATAATCCTGTTCATCCTGCACCATAGCCATTGTGGATGAAAATCCACCCATAGAATGACCACCAACAGCAATAATCCCATTCCCTGCCTCATCTTTTAATACATAATCTTGTTCATACATATACTGTACTGCATCATAGATACTAGTGGGCCAAAAAGAGAAGAAGGCGCTAGAGCTAGAAAATTCTGTATTGTTTATTGAATGACCGTGGTCATACATATCCAGAGCCAGGACAACATATCCCCTTCTGGAAAGCTCTATTGCCACTGCATCCTGCATTTCACTAGAATTTAAATACCCATGTGTAGTAATAATTGTCGGTCTTGGATCCTGACTATTAGCACCCTTTGGAATATAAAGCAGACCAGATAATTCACCCTTCTCAGTATCAAAACTTATTCTGCTTACCTTAGTAGAATAAAATGAAGTATTAAATAAATGGGCAAGAACACTTCCAAGCAAAATTAAAATTATGGACAGCATAAGTAATTTTTGATACTTCTTTTTCTTAGCAACAACATCCTTCATCATCTTATCCTCCTTAAGAGAAAATTTTTTTAAACTTCCCTATCTTCACCGTTGTTTCCCCTGCTTCTGCCCATGACAAGAACAATGCTTTGGGCCTTTTAGAAAAGGTTGTTAAGTATTTTGGCTCTTTTTCTTCTTACTTTATTTTACTCTACCTTTCGTTAATAATTGCTTTTGCCCATTTCTGAAGTGGGCATTAAAATGTACCTTCCCAACTTTTCCTGGCGCCAGAGGATACAAATGCTACGCTTTCAGCTACTAACTTTGTTAAAACATCATACTTTCTGCTTTATTGAAACTTTTCTTTACGCGCAAAGAAAATAATTTCATTATTCCCTATTTTTATTGTACTCTTACCCTACTACAAAACAAAAAACCTCAATAAATACTGTTTTTTATCCTCGAGTGGTTCCCCACTTTTAGATATACTAATATTTACTAAGGTTTTCTCTTCTTCTCCACCTTATCACTTTTATTAACTTTAAGTCTTAAGCCTAATTTCAATGTTTCATTATTTTACAAATTACATGATTTAGAAACTTTTGAATTAATTATATATTAATATTTTTCTATTGTCAATGTCAATTATAACCATTTACAACCAATTACAGTCATTTATCTCTGATTAGAGACATTTATCTACTAAATACTTAGTTTTTCTTTCTTTTTATAATTTATAAAAACTGGCTACAACCATTTGCATTAAATCAATTCTTTTTTTAATTCAATTATTTCTTTTTCTAATTCTTCTTTTATTGTTTCATTCTCTCTTTTTGCCTCTAGATATTCTCTTAATTTTTCATGTCTTCGAGGATTTAAAGGATATCTAGCAGCCGCAATTATTCCTAAAACCAATAAAATTATCGGAACGAAAGAGATTATAAATCTCAACGCAAACAAAAAACTCTCAGGTTGAGATTGTTCTATACCGTCTATTGGGTTAACAAATCCCGCTATTCCTAATGAAAAAGTAACTCCAGCAACAGCCAAGCCAGATGCCACTTTCCTCACAAACGTCATCAAACCACTTAAAGTACCCTCTTCTCTTTTACCGAATTTTAATTCAGCAACATCGGTTACATCCCCAAATATAGTATGAGGCATAACTGCAACCCCTGAAACTCCCGCACCTATTGTTGCCGCCATTAAAATTATGTGGAACATAGTTACATCAGGAGGCAACGTAAAAAGAATGAATCCCGCAACACACCATACTAATGCACCTAAAATATATGAGATATTTTTGGATGTCTTTTTAGCAATAAAGGCATAAAATGGGATAAAAACAATTTCGGTTATGAAAAGAGCACCTAACGCTATGGGAAGTAGGCCTTCATTTCCAATATAATACTTAGTATAATAGGCAAAGATAGTTGAAACTACATCTATCGATAAGTATGCAAAAAGATACATAGCGATAAGAAGTCGAAAGCTCTTGATTTTAAAAGGTTCAAAAAACATATTGAAAAAGTTGAAGGTACTTTTTTCTTTAGAGAACTCTTTTCTTTCCTTGGTGAATAGAAAAACACCTATCCATGGAATTGAAAAGATCAAGCCAAAGGTTATTGCCATCATTATATAACCTGTTCTGATATCAGAAAAAGCATTCACAATTAACATTGGAAGCACTGCACAAACCAGCCCCGCCGCCAATGAAAAGGCAAGCCTATAGGAATTTAAAGATGTTCTTTCATGGTAATCTAAGGTTAGTTCTGCCCCTAAAGCAGTGTAAGGAGTCATCACCATTGTATAAACGGTTGTAAAAGCTATGTATGCAATTAGTGCGTAAATGAATTTCCCCAATTGATTAGGAAAACTTGCCGGATACCAAAGAATGAAAAAAGATATAAAGATCAAAAAGGTTCCTGCCAACAAGTAAGGTCTTCTTCTGCCAAACCTAGTTCTTGTATTATCTGTGATGAATCCCATCAAAGGATCTGTAATGGCATCCCAAATCTTACCAATCAAAAGAATGGGAGCAATATACTGCATCTTCAGACCAATGACATCAGTAAGGAAAATAGCGTAGAAAAAATTTATTATATTGAAAGCACCGCCACCAAAAATATCCCCCGATGCATAAAACAACTTAGTTTTCAAAGGTAGTTTTTCACTTTTCACTTTTCCATCTCCTTTATGGAATTAATAAGAAAAGATTTTTAAACCTTAATTACCCAATTTAAATAAGTTCTTTATCTCCTGGTTAGACAACTCAGTTATCCAGCTTTCTCCTGTTTTTATAATATTTTTAGATAACTCTTTCTTTTTTTCCAACATCTCATTTATTTTTTCTTCAAAAGTTTCTAACGTTATGAATCTGTGAACTATGACGTCTTTTGTTTGACCAATCCTGAAAGTTCTATCGGTTGCCTGACTTTCCACTGCCGGATTCCACCAAAGATCGTAATGTATAACATGATTTGCAGCCGTTAAATTCAATCCCGTACCCCCAGCCTTTAAGGACAAGATCATAATTGGATATCTATGCTTTGTTTGAAAATCGTTTATCATTTCGTCTCTCTTTTTCCTGTTGAGGCCACCATGAAAAAATAAAGGTTCTATCTTAAGGTTATCTGTAAGTATCTTCGATAATATATCTCCCATCTCTTTGTATTGAGTGAAAAGTACCGCTTTTTCGTTGTTACCTATAATATTTTGAAGTAGATCCAATAATTTCTCTGTTTTACCAGAATCATCTGGTAAAGGAGTTCCTTTTTTAGTGTAGTTAACAGGATGATTGCAGATCTGTTTGAGTGAAGTCAACATTTTAAGTATCAATCCTTTTCTTTGTATTCCGTCAATTTCTGTTTTTTCTAACTCCTCTTCTACCTGTTCAACAACCTCTTTGTAAAGCGCAATTTGTGATGGTTTCAAGTATACATATTCGTCGTATGTGAACTTTTCTGGAAGGTCTTTTATAATATTTTTATCAGTTTTAACCCTTCTTATTAAAAATGGATTTATCAGACTTTGTAATCTTTTGTTTGCTGTTGTATCCCCATATTTTTCAATAGGTTTTGCGAAGGCTTCAACAAAACTATTTTTCCTCCCCAAATATCCAGGCATAAGGAAATCATATAAACTCCACAATTCGGTTAATCTGTTTTCTACAGGGGTTCCTGTCATTGCGATCCTCTTTGGCGAGCGGAGAGCTTTTACCGCTTTGGCTTGTTGTGTATCAGAATTTTTTATGTTTTGTGCTTCATCTATAACAACCATCGAAAATTCTTTTTGTGTCAGAAATTCAACGTCGTTTCTCACAACACTGTAAGTCGTTATAATCACATCAGAATTATCCTCAAACTTTCTATCACTTCCATGGTAAATACTGATATTCAAAGTAGGTGCAAATTTTTTACACTCTTTGTACCAATTCCCAACAAGTGTCGTTGGGCAAACCACTAAAACCGGATTTTTTAACGCTTTTTCTTCTTTCATTTTGAGAATTACCGATATAACTTGGACAGTTTTACCCAATCCCATATCATCCGCTATACAGACGTTAAAACCTTTTTCCAGGTTCGTGTACATCCATCTGAATCCTGTTTTCTGATAATGCCTTAACTCTGCATTAAGATTTTTTGGCAATATTACTGGAGAAGCCTTTCTAAGATCTTCTAAAAACTTTTGAAGGTTGTTATCCAATATCACGGGAAGACCGTTCATCTCTTGTGAAAGTATAATTTTTAAAGTTTCAAAGTCTGAGGTTAAGTCTATATTCTTGACTTTTTCCATAATAGACTCAAACTCGTTGGCATCTAAAAACACGTAATTTTCTTTTATCTTAACTATCCCTTTTGATTTTTCTGCTAGCTTTTCAAATTCTTCAAGCGAAATTTCTGAATCTCCTATGAGAACAGTGTAATTGAACCGTATGAGATTGGACAAAGATAAAAAGGATACCTGGCTAGTTTTAGAGTTTGCTTTTAGAACAAGTTTTGGCCTTGAAATCTTTTGGAGCCCTTTCGGAGCTAGTATTTCAACGTTCAAAAGCTTCAATATGGGCATAGCTTTTATCATTATTTCAGACAATTGATGTGCATTGACAATTATTTTAGAACTTTTCTTTTTTAAAAACTCTCCAAAAAATTCTGCGTATTTTGCAATAGTTACTATCTCTTTCAAGACCTCTGACTTTCCATCTTCTTGACTTTCAAAGAAACTTTTTATACCTTGGTAAGTATCAAAAGGTTCATCTTTTCTGTAGATATCGAGTGATAGGTTGAAAAACAATTCTCCCATATCCTCTATACTAATAACCAATTGATACTTGCTTTGCCTCAAAAGTAAAGGTTCAAGATAGTTCTTTATACTTTCGTAGGTTCTTTTTTCTTCAAACTTTTCAGCGTTGTAAACTTTGGATTCAAAGAAAACTTCGGTTATTTTATTCTTCACTTCTGATTTGTAATACTTTTTTATGAGAAATTTAATGTACTGGGATACAAGGTACTCAACGATTTTATCTCTTTTCATATATTGACCTTTTTCGTTTATTACTAAGCCCCATGGAACGATAGAACTCAAATAATTAACGTAATCACTTACATAATCATTAAAGTAAACAGGTGTGTAATCGATAACGAATTCGTCTTCGCTTATCTTTTGTGGGGTGGGGATAAATGCCTTCATATCGATAACCCTGTATACGAAAGAAACCAATCTTTTTAAAAATATTGATGCTTCACTATCCTCATTGGTTTCCACAAGGGGGACCGATCCAAACAAATTGAATAAATCCTCGTAATGTACCGTATAAAGGTCATTTTCTTTTTCGCATTCTAATTCTTTTAGCGGTTCACCTTTTAAAATAATATTAGGAGTAATGGGAGAATAAATGAATTTTATCTCTGTCTCTTTGAAATATGGGGTAAACTCTTCATCTACACTTCCATCTTCTTCGTTTATAGCTTTTGATAACTGATTGTACATCCTCAACAGAAGGCTTTTAAAGTTTTTCCCATCGTAAAAATAAGCCTCGCCAGGTAGTAGGTTTATAACCTTTTCTATTTCATAATTTTCATACGAAGGATCTGGTTGTTCCATCGGTTTCGAAGGTTCTTCTTTATCTGTAAAGATAGAATCAGAAGTTTTTTCTGTCTCTTTAGCAATTTCTATCAAATCTTTCTTTTTCATACCGTGCATTTCGAAGATCAAAAAAGGGTCTTTGTCTATCTCATCTGCTATGATATAGTAAACAGCTGCCAAATGTTTACAAGGATTTGCCCAATCTGGACATGAACAATATGCGTATATATCATTCCAACTTTTTGGGAACAACTTTATTCCCATTTTGTCTGTGATATCTAAAAGTTCTTCAGGAAGGTTTCCGCCAATTAACATAGCAGAAAGGTCTAATCTTTCGTTTAGTACCTTTTTGATTTTTTCTTTTTCTTCTTGCGTAAAAGAAGGTAAAGCTATTTTCTCTCTGTAAGGATATGGCCTCGTACCTTGAACCCTTGATGATATTGCTGAGTCTTTTTGAATTTTAATCTCCAAAACCGCCCCTTTTTTTGCGTAACTTCTACCTCGTGGCAACCTGTTAGTATCTCTGTCAATATTTTCTAAAGCCTCTACCCATTTTTTGCCCCACCAGCTTTTTCCAAAAACGTATTTCCCACCCATATTACTTTTATTACCTTCTTTCGCCATACTTTTTAATAAGGGATTTTGGAGAGCAACCTCCAAAATCCCTTATTTTAGCTTTTGTCAATAATATTTAGGATTAGTCGGAATAAAATTAAACTTTTCAGGTGTATTTTTATGTACTAAGAGCCTGACCGGATTTCCATGAAAATCGCATTCTACAAGATTATGTGAAGAATCATAGATATGACTGTCTACCGTTTGAACCTCGAATCCTTCGTCTTTAATAGCTATTTCTTCTGGCCTAAAACATAACTTGTATTTGCCATCTTCTTTATTTACTTTTAGCTTATTTAATACGTTGCCATCTTTGATTTCAACGTCTATTGTGTTCAATCCTAATCTGGAAGTAAGTTCCATAACTTTTAAGTTCGATGGGTTTTTGTAAACATCAAAGGTTTCTCCAAATTGCAAAATTTTTCCATCATCCAGTATAGCAAGGTATTCACTTACCGACAAAGCATCTTCAGGATCACTGAAAACCACGATCGTTGTTTTACCTAACTCTTGTATAAACCTTTTGAGCAAAGCTCTCATTTCTACGTGGATCTTTCTATCCAACTGACTTAGTGGTTCATCAAGGAGCAGCAACCTACAGTCGTGTAATTTTTCTCTTCCAAAGGCGATCAATTGCTTCATACCTTCGGGCAATTCATTGGGCTTTATTTCTAAATAATTTGGTAAGCCATCTAACTCTTCTGCTGCTTTTATCGCTGTCTCATACACTTCTTTTTTCTTTTTTCCACTAATGTACAAAGGAAAACCCAAATTCAATTTGGTATCTAAATGAGGAAAAATGGCATAGTTTTGAAAGACAAAACCTACTTTTCTTTCTCTTGGAGAATACTCTTCTATCCTTTCGTCTCCAAAGATAATTGCTCCAGACTCGGTTTTATTCAAACCAGCAAGGGTTCTTAATAGTACCGTTTTACCCGAACCAGAAGGACCTAAAATAGCTAAAATTTCTCCACCTGGCAATTCAAAAGAGATATTCTTTAGCCTGAACTTACCATTACCAACTTGGGAATTTAGGTTTTCAACCTTTAAAAAAATGTCACTGGTTACTTCAGCCATTATTTTTCACCTCCTTTGCTAGATAATAGAGCAAAGATTGAGGTTACTTTTTCATTAAAATTATACCATATTTAATTGAAAATTAATCATTATCTAACAAGAAATAAAAATTATTAATGAAATACTTGAAAAAAGTATAAAAAAATATCACCCCTTATCTTAAGAGGAGTGATACCTTCAACAACACAATTACGGTACAAATACTTTGAATGAGTAACGGATCAGCCTATTACAACTATTTTAATAGCTCTTTTAGTTCTTCTATTGTTATTTCTAATAAATTATCTCCTATGTAATCTATCGTTTTTTCATCCGCCTTTCTTATCTTACCTTTTATCTCTTCTGTTAATCGGTTACCAAATCTTTTATTGAGGTTTTTTATGATGAATTCTATAAATCTTCCCCTTTCTTCAATTTTTCCTTCCAATTTAGCTTCTTCTCTGTCCCTTTTTGCTATCTTTTCTAATGTGTCAAACATACTTGGCACCTCCATTTTTTCTAACTCTTTGTACCTTTCTATCTCTTTGTACCCGGTCTTCTTTTTGAACAATTCTATAAAGGCATTCCTGTGTTTTTTAAATTTCTCTTGCTCTCCTTTTGGTAAGTTCGGTATTATTTCTTCCCTTATTATTTTTAGCAACTCTTCTATACTTTTTACCCTTATGTTTGGTTTGTCCGTTAATAAAATTATTCCTAGTGCGTTCTTCATGTTTATTAGTGTTTCTTCTTTTATATTATTTAAACTTATTAGTTCATAATCCGCTTTTATTAAATACTCTTCCATGTTTTTTATCTTTGTTATCTTGTCTTTAACATCCCTTGCGGATGTCCATTTCGCTTCCCCATCGTAAAAGACTATTCCTAATATGACTGGTAGCTTGAATCCTTTGTGTTCTGATTCTTTTTTGTGATTCTTTACATATTGTTCCCATATTCTTACCTTGTATGCTAACATCCTGAATGCCATCAGTTGGTCAACCTTACTTTGATGCTCCAATAATAGGTATATGTATACATCTTCCCCGTTTTCCTTTTCTATCTTGTATAGTATGTCCGATCTTTTTGTAGAGAAGTCATTGTTTATTAGTTCAGTTTGCTCACGTTTTAAGTTTGTCTCTTTTATTTGTTGTATGATTTCTTTTGGTAGAAAGGCTTTTAGAAAGTCATAGAATATGGATCTGTCTTCGAATAATTCTTTGAATATTGAATTTTTTATTGGATTAGACATAAGCTTCTCCTTTTGGTTTATTTTTTTGTTGTATGGCGAAGCGTCTTCTTTGTTAATTTAATTATACCATTTATTTGTTTAATTATACTATCTTATTGTAGAAATTTTGATTTGAAAGAACAGCAGGGCGAAGCCATCCCTCCCGCAGTGGACGCGAACTACTATATAACTCTATTTGAGAAAGTGTCGTTCATAACTTGACTTTTACATAACACTACACTACAATAGAAATAGAAGTATAAATAATGAGTGTGAGATTATCAAATATAGTTTTTTGGAGGAAAATATGGAAAACAACGGTTTTAAAAGTGGTTTTGTTGCCTTGGCTGGGAAACCCAATGTTGGGAAATCAACATTGATAAACGCTTTTATGGGTCAAAAAGTGGTTATTGTTTCTGACAAACCACAAACCACAAGAAATAGAGTAAACTGCATTTTAACTGAAGATGATTATCAAATAGTCTTTGTCGACACCCCAGGTATTCACAAACCAATAAGAAAAATCGGGGAATATATGGTTAATATTGCAATTAACGCATTGAGAGGCGTTGACTTGATACTTTTTATGATAGATGCCAAAGATGGGTTAAGAAATTCAGATTTAAGAGTTGCCGAAATAGTTGACAAATCAAAAATTCCTACCATTCTTCTAGTCAACAAAGTGGATCTAATAAAAGACAAAGAAAAAATTAACTTGATGACAGAAAAAATACAAAGTTTGTGTTCAAACATACTTAAAACTTTTGAAATCTCAGCCTTGACAGGTAAAAATCTTTTTGAATTAAAACAAAGTATTATAGATTTACTGCCTGAAGGGCCACAATACTATCCAGAAGATATGATCACCGATAAACCCTCAAGGTTTATCATTTCTGAATTAATTCGGGAAAAAATCTTTCATTTAACAAAGGAAGAGATTCCCCATTCAAGTGGTGTAGTTATAGAAGAACTTAAAGAAAGAGATAATGGCGTTTTATATGTTAGAGCAGAAATCTATGTTGAAAAGAAAAGCCAAAAACCTATTATAATAGGTAAAAACGGAAGTATGATTAAAATGATCGGTCAATTGGCTAGAAAAGACATTGAAGAACTTTTTGAAAGTAAAGTTTACCTTGATCTTTACGTAAAGGTTCGAGACAAATGGAGAGATGACGAAAATATTTTAAATAATACTATGGAATACAAAATTGAAGATATAAAAGATGGAAAATAATCTTCTGTAGCACCTTAATCAATTCTAAAAGCCTTGTCAGCTTCTATAATCTCCTTTGCAACTTCAACTAATTTTTTGTTGGAATTTCTACTCTTTTTTTGCAAAAATTTCATCGATTCCTCTTCGTTCAATTGTAATCTTTCCATTACGATACCTTTGGCTTTTTCTATTAACTTTCTTGATTCCAAAGTTTCTTTCGTTACTTCTAATTCGTCCTTTAAATTCTTAATATCCTCAAATCTAGAAAGAGCAACTTCAATTTCTGCTTTCAAATCTGATTCATCTATGGGCTTTATTAAATATCCCAACACTCCCAATTTTTTTGCTCTATCAATCAATTCTTCATCATCATAGCCACTTACAATCAATGTGGGGATAAAAACCTTCTCACTTATTCTTCTTAATGCCTCCAAACCATCCATAACAGGTAGATTAATATCAGCTATAATCATATCAGGCTTTTTTTCTACAGCTAATTTGACCAACTCTTTACCGTTTGTAGCTTCGCCAACCACTTTACAACCTAGATTTTCTAAGTTACTCCTTAACCCCATTAAAATTAGAGATTCATCCTCGGCAATTAGTACTTTCAAATCTTTCATATTTCAACCCCCGACTTCTTCAAATTTTTTCCAATTCCTCGTCGAAAATATTCGTACCAATCTGTTTTACTGGGATCTCAATTCGTATTTTCGCACCGTTAGAACTTTCTAGATATATTTCTCCTTTTAGTTGTTTAGTAACTATAGAATATACAATTGATAATCCAAGGCCTTGGTTTTTTTTAATATCAAAATTTTGTGTGAATCCCACTCCATTATCTGAAATCTCCAGTCTTATTGATTCGTTATGAAATTTTGAAATAATAGTTATTTCACCGCTTTCTTTACCAACAAATGCATACTTTAGACTGTTATTAATTAGCTCATTGACTACTAAAGCTAATGCGGAAGCCTTGCTATATGAAACAAAAATATCGTCCAAGTCAAAGTTAAATTTGATTTCTTCTCTAGTGCTACTCATAAATTTGACTATCTTAATTATCATTTCTTTGAGATTGATAATACTCCTGCCTAATTTATCTTTCGACAACAAATCATGTACTGCTGCGATACTTTTTATCTTTGACATTAACTCATCTAGCATCCCTATTATGTCTTTATTTGAATCTTTTTTAATAGACATTTTATACAAAGATATCAAACTAATTATAGACTGTAGATTATTCTTGATTCGATGGTGACTCTCTTGCAACAATACAGAACTTCCAACCAACCTTGTATCATGAATTGCTAACGCAGCTTGATGAGCAATAGTTTCTAAATATTTTATCTCTTCTTCCGAATATATATACACTTCTTTATAATATATATGGATTATACCGCTCAACCTTGACCTTATGTATAAAGGAATACATATAAAACTACAGATATCTTTGTTAATTTTGAAGAATTTTTCGAATCCTCTATCCCTTTTTGAAAAATAATAGACTTTTTCATCACCGATTAAATTCAAAATTTCTGATTCATTAGGTACAAATTCGACATTTTTATTTCTTTTGTAAAAAGCCTTGTCTATTATTGAGCTTGTGTCCTCATCCATCAGAGATATTCCACATGCATCTGCTTTCATGGCCTTTGCAACATTTTTCGCAAGTAAATCCATAAGGTCACCTAGCTCATATTCCGAGGCTAAATATTCTGCAGCTTGGAAGACTGATTCGATTAATTGAGTTTCTTCTGAACTAGCCTTATTGTCATCAGTGTTAATTCCCATAATCTTATTTATCAATTTTTTAGGATTATTTTTTGCCTCTTGGGAGTCTAGAATTTCAGTGATCTCACCTTCATTCAATATTGCGATCTTATCGGCGATTCTCAAGGCATTCTCCCATTGCTTGGTTATGTAGATTACACTTCTGCCTTCTTTTTTGTGTGTTCTTATCATACTATGCAGATTCATCAAAGAACTTAAAGAAATGTTTTCAGCTGGTTCGTATAAAATTACAACATCTGGATTGACCGAGAAAGCCCTAGCAAACGCCAAATTTTTCTTTTCTTCTAATGTGAGATCCCCTACTTTCATATATGGTGATAAGTTCAAATTATACTTTTTTAAAATTGCCTCCACTACTTTTTGAATTTTTCTTTTAAAGTAAAAAATTGGTAGCTTTTTCTTAAAAGAAGTGTCTAAAAACAAATTCTCTAAAACTGAAAGATTCTCTAATAACTTAGGTTTTTGAACAATAATTTCAATCTTATTTTTCTTTAAATCATACAAATTGAAAGGGACAAGTTTCCCCATGTGAAACAATTTTCCTTCTGCAGGTAACTTACCAATTAATCCATTGATAATGGCATTCTTACCTGAACCCTCTTGACCAACAATGACTATAATTTCTCCCTTTTGCAATTCTAAAGAGAAATTTTTTAAAATTTCTATGTCTTGTTCTTTTACATAAAAATTATGAATTTCAAAAATTTTTTCCGACATTTATTATCACCACATAATTTAACAATTTCATATTTTATTATATCAAATTTCATATTTATTAGAAAAACCAAGGATTTTCTTATTATTTGGATCTATTTGCTTCTAATTGACTGTAATTGCCTATAATCAGATTTGACATAAAAATGATAATATGATTAAATTATTAGTAAGTCATCCTTAAGAGTGGGGTGACAATATTCAATAAAAAATTTAATAATAAAAGGTCAAGGATGCCTTAATATCTCTGTATAGAGATATTAAGGCATTTTTTGTTTCGATCTACTCTCTTTATCTGGATATGCATATTTTTCTTTAACTAAACACTAACTCTTTTAAAGTTATTTAAATTATTACTTATATTAGTTTACAGAGAAAGAGTAGAAATCTTGATCAGAGAAATAAAAAAACGTGATGTAAATTCAACCATTAAGAAGTTTTGAGATAATGAAGAATTTTAGAATTTTTTAAAGGAATCAAAGAACTTTATAGTCTCCTAGAAATTCAAATTTTTGAAAATTGAACAATGAGTTTAAAAAAATTATAAGTAGAAACGCCTTTCTCAATTTTTTGAAAATTTAATTTTTGAAATTGAGAAACTATGTGAATCTTAAAGATTTAAAATGTTTAAAATACATTACTTAAAGGAGGGTAAAAATTATTTGAATTAAGTTATCAAATAAATATCTAAGGTAGAGACTTAAAAGTGATTCTAAAATAACATCAATAAAGAATGCAGTCTATTTACTTAATAGTTATATAAGAGGAACAGAAAAATTTTCGCATCAGTCAGGTATAAAGGTTTTGAATTATTTCAAAGGAATTTAATAGAGTAATAAAACTAACCTTAGAAGTAATGGTTACCAGAATCATAGTCTTTGATATTTGATTTACACTTGAATTTAATATTTACGAAGCTAAAGTAGAATCTTAGTTAGTAAGAATTATTTGAAAACACTAAAATCTAGACATATTAGAAATCAAAAATTTTCGAAAAGAGAAGGTGGCTTTTATGAGGGTGAGAGGATGAAATAAAACGTCTTGTTTTTCTGAGAATTAATCAAAAAGAGTTTTAAATACTGGAAAAAGCCCATAAGGGGAAAGGAGGTGTTTTGGAAAAATAGCGTTTTTAAAACTAGTATGTAATGCATGTTATAAAGTTTCTAAAGGTAGTAACTAAAATCTAGAAGGAGGTAGGATTATGAAGAGTATAAGTAAGATAAGTTTTTTCGTCTTTTTTGTTTTAACTATTGCATGTACTATAGCTTTTGCTGAAGGAATTTCTGTGAGCCAGGATTTACCTGAAAACCCGGTTATGAGCACAGGACCCTTAGGCGAACAAGCTGTATCCGCAAAAACACTTTCTCTTACCGCTGCGGAAGTTGATAAAATAAAAGCTGGTAATTATACTGCAGCTATTTCTTTTCATTACTCGGGGAATGACTGGTCGAAAGCCCAGGCTCTCGCTTTGCAGGAAACCTTTGAAAAAATGGGTATAAAAGTAGTTGCTATTACTGATGCCCAATTCAAACCGGAAAAGCAGGTATCAGATATTGAAACTATTATGGCTAAAAATCCAGACATTATCGTCAGTATTCCAACAGACCCAACAGCTACCGCACCTGCTTATAAGAGAGCAGCAGAAGCTGGCATAAAGTTAGTATTTATGGATAACGTTCCTGCTAATATGAAACCTGGAATAGATTATGTCAGTGTCGTTTCTGCTGATAACTATGGTAACGGCGTAGTTTCAGCCGAGATTATGGGAGAAGCCTTGAATGGTAAAGGTAAAATAGGGATAATATTTCACGACGCAGACTACTTTGTAACAAAGCAAAGAGCTCAAGGCTTTGAAGATACAATTAAAAAAGAGTTCCCTGATATAACAATTGCAGCGCGTGGAGGATTTGTAGATCCTAATGACTCTGCTGGTGTAGCATCAGCGATGATCACCAGAAATCCAAATTTGGATGGCATTTGGGTAAACTGGGATGTTCCAGCTGAGAGTGCAATTTCTATCTTAAGATCATCAGGAATTAATGATGTTATAATTACAACTTGTGATTTAGGAGAAAATGTAGCAATAAATATGGCACAAGGTGGCATGGTTAAAGGAATAGGAGCTCAGTTACCTTATTGGCAGGGAGTTGCAGAAGCAATAATTGCTGGGTATTCGTTGCTAGGTAAAGATGTTGCCCCATATTACGCTGTCCCTGCTTTGAAAGTTACTAGAGATAACTTACTTGAAGCTTGGAAAATTGTTTACAATGCGGAACCACCTAACACAATAACACGTTATTTCAAATAAAGTCAAAGATAGTCATAACTTTTTTCAAAAAGATCGATTTAATGAGAGCGTTTCCCTTGTAAACTTCTTAGAAGAACTCCTAAGAGGGATGAAAACGATTGAATTGGTTTTCAAATGAACATAATCTTGAATATAGATTAAATCATGTGAGAGATCTGCTGGATCAAACTACCTAATAACTTTTCTAATAGGTTGAAACTATGATTCTTATCTTAGGCAGAGACAGGGGAAAAGAACTGTAAAGATAGGGGCGTTGAGGGAGAATTACTTAAAGAAGTGAATCGACTTCCTTACCACAAATCTCTTAGCATTTAGAATGAAGATAGCCTTAAGCAAAGCTTCACGGAAATACCCTGTTCTGCCTACCTTATTGCTGAAATCTGAGGCAATGGACTAATCTATCATATCGATTAAATCGAGAATATATTTAAATTCAGAATTTTTTATAATAAGATAGTAAAAATGTTGAATCAAATAAATAATATTTGTAGGAAGTAGATGTTTAATATTTAATGTATTAAAAGATGTTTTAAAATACGTATTTTTGAGTTTCTAAAACGGTACAAATATACAAAAAAGGAGGAATACAGTTATGGCTGAACATGTTCAAATCAATGATGGAAATTTTGTTGTTGACGGAGAAGTAATATCCATGTACAGTGGTTCTGTACACTATTGGCGCATTAAACAGGAAAGATGGAACGAAATATTGGATAAAGTAAAAGAATTAGGTTTCAATGGAATAACAACCTACATTCCTTGGGAAATTCACGAAATTTCAAAGGGTGTCTTTGATTTTGGCGAGATTGAACCAAGCAAAGATATTGACAAGTTTCTTTCGTTATGTGATGAAAAAGGAATAACTGTTTCGGTAAGACCCGGCCCACAGATTAATTCGGAATTAACTTGGTTTGGTTTTCCTGAAAGAATCATAAAGAATCCCAATTATCAAGCAAAAAATTCAAAAGGCGGCAAAGTTATTCTTAATCAGGTCCCCAAACCAATACCTGCATTATCTTATACCAATGAAAACTTTCTTGCAGAAGTAGACATTTGGTACGATGCTATTTGTCCAATTTTAGAAAAGCATCAACCTCCAAAAGGTAATCTTGTTGCTGTGCAAATAGACAATGAAATGGCATACTTTTTCCACATTAATCCTTATACAACAGATTACAGTGAAAGTTCAAAATCTTTTTACAGAAACTTTTTGAAAGAAAAA
Organism: Petrotoga halophila DSM 16923; assembly: GCF_002924615.1. NCBI lineage: Bacteria > Thermotogati > Thermotogota > Thermotogae > Petrotogales > Petrotogaceae > Petrotoga > Petrotoga halophila. The sequence continues at coordinate 21,383 of NZ_JALY01000045.1, forward strand.
TACGAAAGTATCCACAAACTTAATAATAAATATCATTCAAATTACTTGTGTTTCGAAGAAATTGACCCACCCGTTCGTTTCGAAGGATCTTCAAAAGATGATTTGCCATATTATTTAGATTGGATTGAGTATCGTGAGTACTATCTAATAAGTAGTATAAAAGATCTAGGAAATCGGATGAGAACGAGAGGTATAAATGTCCCTCTTTTTCATAACTACCCCCATCCTTTAGGGCCAGGAGGTGCGGCAGGTGCTCCTTCAACTCCTTTTAACCTCCCCAAATTAGAGGAAGAAATAGATTTTGTCGGTTTTGATATTTATTCCAAAAAAGAATTATATAACCATGTGAAAACTATTACCTCATATGTTGCAGGATGTAGTAGATTTCCTTATATACCTGAGTTGGGAACTGGTGTATGGCCATGGTATATAAAACCAGGAAATATTGAGGATGAAGTTTTTACAACAAAAGCAGCATTAATGCACGGAATAAAGGAATTCAATCGATATATGTTGGTGGATAGAAATAAATGGTTAGGCTCTCCAATTTCACATAAAGGAGAAGTCAACAAAAAACCCTACTCTGCTCACGAAAAGATTACTAGGAATTTGATGAAAATTAGATGGAATAACTTTGATAAGCAAACAGATGTGCTTCTGATGGTCAACCGAGACTACGATAGACTCCAAGCAGCGACGACACTACTTCCAGTAGAAGGAGATTTCCTTGAATCAATCTTCGGATTTTCTGAATATCCAGATTCTAGAATCGTGTCAACCAATACTTTTGGTTTTAAAAAACCAATACAAATAGAAAAAAGTAACTGGTTTGATGCTTTCTACAAAGCCTTGAGTACTGGAGGTTTTTCATTCAACCTCGGTGATACTGCCCAGGCTTTTGAAGAATGGAAGAAATATAAAGTCGTTGTAATAACATCATTTGAATATCTAAGTGAAGATATTAGTAAGAAGTTAATTAAATACATCGAAAGTGGAGGGAATCTGATAATTGGTCCAAGTGTTCCTCAATTAAATGAGAGTTTCAAAGATTCTTCATCTTTAAAGTCATTTGTAGAAAAAGCTTCAAAAGACATTACCCAACATTCAACGAATAAAGCTATTGAAAAATTCTCTATGGAGAAAGGAAACTTATTCGTAATTTCCGAAAGAGAAGCTGTTAAAAATTCAATAGAAAATATATTAAATAATTTAAAGGTCTCAAAAATCAAAATGAATAACGAAAAGCTAGACACTGTTCTGTATAAGCACAAGTCAAAGGATGAATTTATTCTTTTTATCGCAAATCCTACTATTGAAGAGATAATTGCAGAAATTGAATTACCATTTGGTACAAATGTGGTGACAGATCTATGGGAAGAAAAAGAAATCAAAATTGGAAATGGAATATTCAAAGATAAATTATCACCTTATGAAATTAAAATATTAAAGCTATAATAAACGAAAATGATCGAAAGGGAGGAATTGAGATGCTAGACAAAAACCCGTTAATGATTGATCTGGATATTGATCAATGGTCAAGGCTTCATAATGAATTTCTGATGGGGGTTAGAGAGAAAAAAAGAATTACTGTAATCCATGAAAAAGGTACAGTTCTGAACATCAGTCATTCGCATGATGAATCCATTAACAGACCAATAAGCGTAGTTGTAGATCCACAACGAGATGCTAAAGAATTGTTTGAAGCAAATAAAGAGACTACAGAACTAGTTATAATTTTAGATAGATGCAGTGTTGAAACCTACTATGATGAAGTTCAATCCGTTTGGACAGCTGAAGAAGATCTCGATAATTACATGTTCAGAATGTATTCAACGCTTGATTCCTATTATCCAGGAATAGTGACATATCCAAGTCCAGCCAGCAGACAACTTGGTCTTCAATGGTTACTTCCAGGAAGGCCGGGTTTTATTGAAGCAAAATCAATAATCAATAATTTTGTTGAGAAAAGTAGTGTTGTTACTGTGGCAATTTTTGAAGATTCTACAAAATTGTGGACTAGTTTAATCCTTGGATTCAATGAAAAAAAGAAGGTATCTTTAATAACATCCGTTAAACAGGGACTGATAGAAAAGTACTGGAGAAATGAATATTCAAAAATTAGCAACTGGGTTAATAACAATTATTGGAAAGTTGGACTTGGCATCTATATGAGTAAAGAAACTTATCAAGAAATTTCACAGAGTAAAGACTGTGGATACAAGTTCAAGCAGCTTTGCTCTGATAATACCATAATTGTGGATCCCAGCAATAATAATCTAGATACATTCATTGCAAAATACAAATTGCACGAATTAAGTTAAGAAAACTCATTAACTTTGATATATCTTCTTCAGAAATTACTAAAAGTAAAGGTTAATGAAGGTTACATAAGTTGTTAAAGTAAGAAGAAGAAATAAAATGATTACAGACCAAGACAAAAATTGACCCGAATTTTTATGATAGAGACAGCTACATTAGTTAGTAGAAGGTAAAATTCTGTAATTTATCTTAAAGAAGCAATACATAAAAATTACTGAAAAAACTAGTTTTAATCTAAGAGACAACTTTTTTCAAAGTTGTCTCTATTTAGAAAGGATGATTAAGGTGAGCGAAGTATTTTTAAAAATGGAGAATATTTCTAAATCATTCAACAAAATAAAAGTCCTCAAAGAAGTAAACTTTGAGTTAAGGAAAGGAGAGATCCATGCTCTGGTCGGAGGAAATGGGGCAGGAAAATCTACTTTAATGAAAATTCTAACTGGAGTTTATAAAAAAGACAGTGGAAAAATATTAATTAATGGCACAAAAGTAGAAATAAACGAGCCAAAAGATGCAAAAGCCAACGGTATAGCAATGGTATTTCAGGAATTCAGCCTTGTACCTACTTTAACAATTGCCCAGAATATATTTTTAAATCAAGAGCCAAAAAGCAGATTAGGATTTATAGATGATAAAAAGTGCCTTAAAAGAGCTCAAGCATTACTAAATAATTTAAACATTGATGTGCCACCAGCAGAAACTATAGACAAATATAGTGTAGCATACTGGCAATTGTTTGAAATTGCAAAGGCGTTGTCTTACAATTCTAAAATTTTAATAATGGATGAACCAACTTCTTCATTAAGTGAAAGTGAAACTGAAATTCTATTTGATTTTATGAAACAACTAAAAGATAAGGGAATTTCAATTATTTATATTTCACATAGAATGGAAGAAGTTTTAAAGATAGCAGATAGAGTAACAATTTTACGAAATGGAGAAAATGTTTTAACCGAAAATAGTAGCAATTTAACTCTTGAACAAATTATAGAAAATATAGTTGGTAGAGAATTAGAGCATTCATTTGAATGGCAGAAAAGAGAAATTGGGAGAAAAGAGCCAATCTTAAAAGTTAAAAATCTTAATTCAAAAAGGTATAACCTAAAAAATATTAGTTTTGAATTATATCCCGGAGAAATTTTAGGTATAGCTGGTTTAATGGGAAGTGGTAGAACAGAGATTGTAGAATCTCTTTTTGGGATAAAGTCATATGATTCAGGAGAAATAATGATAAACAATAAGAAAGTAGGTATCGAGTCTCCTCAAGAGGCTCTGAGGGAGGGCCTAGCATTAGTACCTGAAAACAGAAGAACACAGGGATTGATTTTGGATCATAGTGTAAAAAATAATATACTCCTTCCTATACTTAAAAAACTTAAAGGAAAATTATTTATAAATGATAAGGAGGGAAGAAATATAACAGAAAAATTAATTGAGACAATGAGTATTAAAACTGATGGAATTAATCAGAAGGTAAAATTTTTATCAGGTGGTAATCAACAAAAGGTAGTAATAGGAAAATGGATTGCTCATCAACCAGAGATTTTTCTTATGGATGAACCTACCATAGGGGTAGACATAGGTGCTAAAACTGAAATAATAGAACTAATAAGAAGTCTTGCTAATGAAAATAAAGCAATTATAATCATATCGTCTGAGTTACAAGAACTTATGGCTATTAGTGATAGAATTATAGTTTTAAAAAATGGTAGTATTTCCAGAACTATTAATAGAGAAGATATTTTTTCAGAGGAGGAATTGCAATATGCAATACAAAAAGGATAATAAGTTAGCTATTAAAAATTTCAATTGGCGACAAAATATTGTTTATATTGCCTTTGTAATTGTATTCTTGTTTTTTTCTATTACACTTTTCGATGCAGGGTTTTTATCAAAAGTTAACATCCTAAATATATTTAGACAGACAGCGATAATTGCAGTAATGGGTGTCGGTATGACATTTGTTATATCTACTGGAGAAATAGATTTATCAGTTGGGTCAATTACTGCTTTATCATCTTTAACCACTGCTCTTTCTTTAGAAGCAGGATATGGCATAATTCTTTCCTCAATAATTGGTTTAGGTACAGGTTTACTTATTGGCCTTGCAAATGGATTTTTAACTTCTTCAGTTGGCATTCCTTCTTTCATTGTTACTTTGGGGATGATGGAAGCTGTAAGAGGGGCCGCAATGTGGATTACAAATACTGCACCAGTGCCCATTATGAATGAACGTTATAATTTTTGGTTTGGTTCTGGTAATATTCTTAGTATACCAGTTTTACTTTTTTGGATGCTTTTGATAGCGATAGCAGGAGATTTAGTATATAGAAAGACTGTTTTTGGTAGGTATACCTTAGCCACAGGAGGAAATGAAGAAGCAGCAAGATATACGGGCATTAATACCAATAGAATAAAACTGCTGACTTTTGTGCTTTCTGGTACCTTGGCTGGTTTGGCAGGTATGCTATATGCGGGGAGAATGCAGTCAGGAAGGTTTTCATTCGGTGATGGTGACGAATTAAATGTTATTGCTGCTGTAATACTTGGAGGAACGAGTCTTTTTGGTGGAAAAGGTACGATAGTGGGAACAATTTTTGGCGCCCTGATAATGGGGGTAATTAATAATGGATTGATTCTTGCCGGTTTAGAAGTTAGCCAACAAATGATGGTCAGTGGTTTCATTATAATCTTAGCAGTAGCATTTGGAAGTAAGAAAGAAAAAGAATAACATCACATCAAAAATAGGTAAAACAATGATTAACAAAAGGTAAAATAGGTTAAAAAAGTGATAAGGATTCTCTTCCAAAAAGCGTGATTAGAAAAAAGCGAAATATGATCAGAGAATGAAATAAGATAGCATCAGCCAGAAAAACACAAAATATACCAGTTAAGGAAAGAGTTATTCAAATCCTTTGAACTGATGGTGAATATAAAATATTCACGGTACTATCAAGCATAGATCAACAAGAGATACAATCAACATATATGTGAATTTCAAAACAATTGCAAAGTTAGAATACAATGGTTACTATTAGAGTGTATGCGATATGGTTCAAAGAAGCTTTTGACACCTAAACTTATTGTGATATGAAGTATACATTCGGTGAAGCTAAAGAAAGAATAGATGATGAGGCAAAGAGTGTAGAGATAGCTGAAAAGATGCCTTATTTCACATGCACAATTGGCCCTTATTTTCGTGAGAAATCTAATTTTGAACCACAAAATTGACTTCATAACCTGGTTAGAGGAAAATTCTAACCAGGTTTTTATTTTTTTACATTTTTTCAAAAATTGAGAATTAAGTTGTTAATCCAATTTAATTTCCTCTAAACAGATCAGATCGTCTGTAATTTCTAATAACTGTATTTTGTTTTCAAGAAATATAGATATATAATTAGTATGTACAAATTTAAAATTTACTAAGAATCATATATACATGTTGTAATATTTTTATCATACAAGTTAACCTCACAAATCTTATTTGTAGCAGTTTTGAAATATAAATTTTTATATCAAAAGAGGAGAGTTGAAAATGTACGAAGATTTGAAAAAAGAACTATACAAAGCTCACATGAATCTTGAAAAATACAGATTAGTCGCCTACACCAGTGGAAATGTAAGTGTAAAAGTGAATAATCATGTAATAATCAAACCTTCTGGAATACCATATGATGAATTAAAAGCGGAAGATATGGTAGTTCTAGATATGGAAGGAAACACGATAGAAGGTAAACTAAAACCGTCTGTTGATTCTGCTACTCACCTTTACCTTTACAAAAATTTACCAGATGTAGGGAGTATTATTCATACTCATTCACCTTATGCTTCTGCTTTCGCATTGTTATCACAGCCAATACCTGTTTACAGCACTGCGCATGCTGATGTTTTTGGTGTACAAGTGCCTGTTTCAAACTATGCGCCTGTAGGCACTGAGGCAATTGGTAAAGCTGTGATTGAAGTTGTAAATCAAGCAAAAGCAGTTCTTTTAAGTAAACATGGAGTAATAGTCATGGGAAAAAATATCAAGGAAACTATTAGAAAAGCAATTTTCTTGGAAGAGGTCGCACAAACAGCCTATCTTGCTAGGACTATTGGAAATCCAGAATCTTTAGATGAAAAAGAAGCAAAACGATTATATGAATTTCATCACAGTAACTACGGTCAAAAGTGACAAAATAAATGGTTTAAGGAGGACAACATATTATGTACTTAATAGGCACAGATATAGGAACTACTGGGACAAAAACTGTTATTTTAGATGAAAAAGGAAATCTAATCTCAAAAGCAAGCAAAACATATAAAGTAAGCACACCAAAGGCCTCATGGGCTGAACAAAATGCAGATGTATGGGTAGACGCCTTCATTCAGACCTTAAAAGAAGCCGTAGAAAAAGCTAATATAAACCCTGCTGAGATAGTCGGAATATCTTTAAGTGGATTATATGGCGGAGCTGGTGTACCCGTAGATAAAAACATGAATCCTCTGTATCCCTGCCTTATTTGGATGGATAGAAGGGCATCAAAAGAAACTCAGTGGGTTAAAGACAATGTTTCAAAAGAGAAATTGTTTGAAATAACAGGAAACTATGTGGATTCTTATTTTGGTTTCACCAAAATAATGTGGATAAAAAATAACTTACCTAATGTTTGGAAAAACACTTATAAATTCGTTAGCCCTAAAGATTACGTTATATATAAGCTTACAGGAGAACTTTCAACTGATTACAGCTCAGCTGGGAATTTAGGCGGAGTTTTTGATATCAGGACAAAAAATTGGTCAGAAGAAATGGGTAAGATACTAGGAATCCCCATAGATAAACTACCAGAAAAAATACTAAGATCAAAAGATATTGCAGGTTATTTAAACAAAGATATGGCCGAACTTACTGGATTAAAAAAAGGTACTCCTATAATCTCCGGAGGAATAGATGCACCAATGGCACAATTGAGTGCTGGAGTATTGAACGAAGGAGAACATGTCTTTATGGCAGGGACTTCTACATGTTGGGGAACTCTTCTATATGATAAAAAACCAACTACTCCCCAATTAGTAAATTACCCTTACGTTGTCGATGAAGACCATTTACTCTACACATTTGGCGGTAGTGCCACAACAGGCGCATTAGTAAATTGGTTTATAGATGAATTTGGTCAAATGGAAAAAACTTTTAGTGAACAAACTGACTATTCCCCTTATGATCTTTTAGAAATGAAGGCAAAAAATGTACCGTTGGGAAGCGAGGGTCTCTTAACCTTACCATATTTCATGGGAGAACGATCCCCTATATGGGACCCAGATGCAAGAGGGGTTATTTTTGGAATCACATTGTACCACAAAAAACCGCATATTTATAGGGCTCTTATGGAATCTGCGGCCTTCTCACTAAGACATAACATGCAAACCGCAAAAGAATCTGGCATAAAATTAAATCCAGACTGTTGGATAGTTGGAGGAGTAGCTAATTCTGACCTTTGGACTAAGATATTTGCTGATGTCACGGGCTATAACATGATCAAATTATCCGACAACATTGAAGCACCTTTGGGAGATGCATTCCTCGTTGGACTTGGTACCGGAATATTCAAAAAACCTGAGGAAATTAAAAATTGGATAAAGATAGAAACAACCGTAAGCACAGATAAAAACAATTTCGCTAAATACAATAATTATTACAATCTATTTTTAGAACTATATAACAATACTAAAGAAATAATGCATAAAATTGCTAAATTATAACTTACGAAATAGAACAATCTTTGGAGGTGCAAGATGGTAAATAAGAAAAAACCTACAATTGGTGTATTAGGAATTATGCAACAACTGTACGACAAAACTTATCCAAACATAGTTGAAACTCAATCTAACTACGTTAAAGACGTTATTAAAGAATTAGGAGATATAGCGGTATTCAAATTCATTAAGCCAGCTAGAAAAAGAGAAGACATCGAAGAAATAGTTGAAACATATAACAACGATAAAGAAATAGATGGAATTATGATCATGATGCTAACTTACAGTCCATCTCAAAGAATTGTTTCTGCCTTAAAAAAGAATAATTTGCCAATAATGCTTGCAAATATTCAGCCTTTACCTTCCGTAACAAAAGAATGGAATATGAAACTTTTAACTTACAACCAAGGAATACATGGGGCACAAGATAACATGAATGCCATAGTTAGGTTAGGTATTACATGTCCAGTGGTTACAGGAAATTGGAAAGAAGAAGAATTCAAATGTTTTGTAAAAGATTGGAGTCTTGCGGCCCAAGCAGCAAAAGCTTGTAAAAATTTAAAAATCGCAGTTGTTGGAAGAATGCCAGGGATGGGGGATATTACCTTTGATTCATCAGCATTATTAAAAAAGCTTGGAGTTGAAGTGGTAGACGAAAGCATGGGAAAGATATATTCTTACTTTGAAAAAGTAACAAAGAAAGAAATCGAAGATGTTAAAGCAGAAAATGCCAAGAACTTTGAAATTGATCCTAAACTAAAAGAAGACCAATACGACTTTGCAGCAAAATTTCAGGTCGCCATCGAAAAGTTTCTCGAAGACAACAAATACGACGGATACAGTATCTATTTCGATTCTGTAAAGGATGACGGAAGGTTCAAACAGTTACCGCTAATGGCAGCCTCTAACTTGATGGCGAAAGGATATGGATATGGAGCAGAAGGAGATGCACTTGCAGCTACGGTAGTAAAAATAGGACACATCCTTGGAAATAGCGGTCACTTCACAGAGATGTATGCTATGGATTTTGAAAGGGATTCCGTTTTTATGAGCCATATGGGAGAAGGTAATTGGCAAGTAGCAAGGAAAGACAAACCAATAAAACTCATAGACAGATTTTTAGGTATAGGAGATTTAAACAATCCGCCTACAGTTGTATTCAACGTGCAGCCAGGTGAAGGAACCATAACTTCCTTAGCCCCCTTAAGTGAAGGAAATTTCAGATTAGTTGTTTCAAAAGGAGAAGTTATAGACAGCGAGAATTATCCGAACGTTGAAATGCCATATTTTCATTTCAAACCAGATACAGGAGTAAGGACTACGATGACAAACTGGCTCAAAAACGGAGGAACTCATCACCAATGCTTTAACATCGGAGACATTACAAGGAGGTGGGAACTGTTTGCAAAAATGGTCGGTACTGAGTATGTTAGGGTATGAAGAAGTTTCAAAAACTCATTAGGAGGTGGAAAAATTATGTTAAAGAAAAGTTTGTTTGTTTTAACGTTTTTGATCATTTTAAGTTCTTTTCTTTTCGCACAGACAGAATATATGCCAGGAGTACCGCGTGACCAACTAATAATTATTGAAAATCCCGACGGAAGAGCTACAGATCCAGGTAATTTCAATATATGGGCTCCAGGTTCTCCTTCATGGTCGAGAGGACTACAACAGATTTGTATGGATGCATTATGGTATATAGACCCAGATGCTGGAATTGAAGGAGATCCTTGGTTAAATTCCTTAGCAGCGGAACCACCTATTTATAATGATGATTATACTATGATGACCATTAAATTGAGAGAAGGGATTTATTGGAGCGATGGAATAGAATTTACTGCGGATGATGTTGTCTTCACAATTGAAACTTTAAAAGCTCATCCTACCATGGGTTGGGGAGCAAATTTTGAAATATATGTCGACCAAGTCTACAAAACTGATGATTACACAGTTGTATTGAAATTAAAAGAACCAAATTCTAGGATGCACGCTACGTTTACTGTAAGATGGTCTGGTTGTTACATAATGCCTAAACATATTTTTGAAAAAGTAGAAAATCCAGAAGCTTATAAATTTAATCCACCTGTTAGTTTAGGCCCTTATGTTTTGGAATCTTATGATCCAAACGGATACTGGAATTTATGGAAAAAACGAGATGACTGGGAGAGAACTACCTTAGGTAAATTATACGGAGAACCAGGTCCAAATTATGTTTTATATATTGGACTATCGCAAGAACGTAGATTTTTAGATCAAATGAAACATGAACTGGATATTGTTCACGATTTAGCACCCGAAGCTGCTATATCGTTAATACAAAATAATCCTTACTCTGTAACGTGGTTCGAAGATTTTCCTTGGGCTCATCCAGATCCAACCCTAATCGCTTTATTACTTAATCATGAAAAATATCCTTACAATATTCCCGAAGTTAGATGGGCTCTTACACTCAGTTTAAATATGCCAGAGATAGCGTTGGCTTCTTACAATGGTGCTGCAACTATTTCTCCAATTGCTGTTCCACCTACTGGTAACCATTTAAAATGGTATTTTGACCCATTAGAAGAATGGTTGAAAGAATTTTATATTGAAGTAGATGGTGAAAAGTTCTTTCCATATGATGAAACAATACCATTCCAGGTTGCTGATTTAGCGAAAAAACAATTTGGATATGAAGTACCTGATGATCCAGAGAAAATTAGAGGATCATTAGGGTACGGGTGGTGGAAATATTCGCCTGAAACAGCGGAAAAGTTACTTATAAGTCAAGGTTTTACTAAAGATAATCGTGGACGTTGGAGACTTCCAAATGGTGATCTATGGAGAATTAACATAATTTGTGAAGCGGAAGGAAGACCTATAGCAACAAGAGGAGCAGAAAAAGTTGCCGAACAGTGGAGAAGATTTGGAATTGATGCACAAATTCAAGGTGTTAGTACTGCGGTTCTTTGGCCAAACTATTTAAATCCTGGTAATTTTGAAGTAGGTTATGCTTGGAATATAGAAACTTGGGGAGGACATCCGGACCTTTCTTTCTTTCTCCGTACATGGCATTCTGATTTTTATAAAACAAGTGGAGAGCTAGCCTCAGGTTCTAATTATATTAGGTATAAAAGCGAAGAATTGGACAAAATAATAGAAGATCTTATAAAAACTGACTTTTTTGATTATGAAGAAAGCATATCTATTGGTTTGGATTTTCTAAAACTAATGGTTAGAGATATGCCTGAAATCCCCCTCATGTCTTATAATGTATTTACAATTTGTGATGGATATTACTGGACAGGCTATCCTACATCAGAAGATCCTTACACTAACCCCGTACCTAACTGGGCGAACAGTAAGTATATGTTCCCAAAACTTAAGCCCACTGGTAGAAAATAGAATTAATTTATTGCTTTTGCCTGCCTAAGATTTTCTTAGGCAGGCTATCCTTGAAAAGACTCATATGTTTTAGGAGGATAAATAATGAAAAAAAATTTAGCGAATTATATTGTGAGAAGACTTTTACAGTTTATAATACTTGTTTTTATTAGTACATCTATTATCTTTATACTTCCCAGATTATCTACGGATACTGGACCGGTAGAACAAGCTATTGGACGTGCGATGAGTCAAGGTCAATATACAGATCCTCAGGCTGTAGAAAAATTAAGAAAAAATTTAGAAATCACTTATGGATTAGAAGGAAACATTTTACAACAATACTTTAATTTTTGGAAAAACTTTTTAAAAGGTGATCTTGGACCTTCTTTTGCCTATTTTCCCACACCTGTAACTGATTTGATATTTAATGCCTTACCTTGGACAATAGGACTTTTAGGTACAACAACTATCTTATCTTGGCTGATTGGAAACTGGTTAGGTGGTGTAGTGGGTTGTAACCGAGATAAAAAATGGGCTAGAAGTATCGAAGTTATTATTAACGGATTCAGGCCTATTCCTCATTATATACTAGCTTTAGTACTTTTAATTTTCTTTTCTTATACTTTACCGATTTTTCCCTCAGGTGCAGCATATTCTCCTGGTACAATCCCAGATTTGAGTTGGAATTTTTTTCTTACTGTAATTAAACACGCCTTTTTGCCAGCACTTTCCCTTTTAATTCTAGGAATAGGAGGATGGTTCCAAGGCATGAGAACACTAGTTTCCCATATTATTAAGGAGGATTATGTAGTTTATGCAAAATTTGCAGCTATCAATAAAACAGAAGTATTTAGAAATTATATTTTGAGAAATGCTATGTTACCTCAAATAACTGGATTAGCTCTTCAATTAGGAATGCTTTTTAGTGGCACGCTTATAGTTGAAATTGTTTTCAATTACCCAGGTATTGGATTTTTGGCTTATCAAGCAATTTTAAGATCAGACTACAATTTAATTATGGGAGTTACAATTTTTTCTATAGTTGCTGTTGCTTTAGGCACCTTGATAGTCGATTTATTATATCCTTTAATTGATCCTAGAATAACTTATGGTAACTGAAAAGGTGGTGAAATTGTGAATTTAGTAAATTTAATAAAAAATGATGTAAGATTTAAAATTGGTTTCATTTTAATTATTATCATAATTTTTTTCTCTATGCTTTCTTTTTTTAGTCCTATAGACCCTTTTTCAACATATTATGCACCTGTTAATCGTCCTCCAAGTAGAGATTATCTTTTTGGTACCAATTCTAAAGGCCAAGATCTTTTCTGGATGACTTCTTATGCTTTTCGAAACTCTATAATTTTTGGTTTAATAACTGCCTCTATTTCAAGGATAATAGCTTTGTTTGTTGGTACTGTTTCTGGTTATAGAGGAGGAAGAACTGATAACATTCTTATGATTATTAATGACAGTTTTATTACTCTTCCTATTTTACTTGTTATGATATTAATCGCAATGGTATTTCGAAGACTTCCCTTCTTTTTATTAGCAGTGGTTTTAGGACTTTTTGGATGGCCTTGGGATGCAAGATTGTTCAGATCTCAAATATTAAGTCTAAGAGAAAGAAAGTTGACTTATACTGCAAGATTTTCAGGAATGAAGACTCTTAATATCATTTCCAAAATATATTTCCCTCATTTGACTCCTGTTTTCTTTTCCACTTTTATTAATAATATGATATGGTCCTTAGGCTTAGAGGTAACTTTATCTGTTTTAGGCTTAACTAGTCTTCAAACTCCAACCATTGGTACTACAATTTATTGGGCAAATCAACATCAGGCACTAATAATGGGCATTTGGTGGTGGTTAGCTGTACCAATAATAGGAGCCATTATACTTTTTACTTCTTTATATCTTTTAACAATAAGTGTGAATGAATATGTAGATCCTAGAATGCGTGTCCAAGGAGGAAATTATTAAATGGCATTGTTAGAAATTAATAAAATTAATGCTTATTACATGCATAATACCCAAAAAACAAGAGCAGTGGAAAATGTCTCTCTTTCCGTTGAAGATAATGAAATTATTGGTATTGCTGGTGAATCTGGTTGTGGAAAATCAACGTTGGTGAAAACAATCTATGGTGCTATTGAACCGCCGCTTTATTTGGAAAATGGGTCGATTATTTATAACTTCAAAAATTTAAGTTCTAATACAAAGATAACTAATGAGAATATTCCCTTTTATTGGTGGAAAAAAATTTCCTATATTCCCCAAGCTTCAATGAACGTACTAAATCCAGTAAGAAAAATTAAAAAATTTTTTGAAAACTTGTGGAGAGCTCACAGACAAGATTTGAGTTATAAAAATTATCAAAAATTATTAAGTACCCATCTACAACATCTTGGACTTCCTGTAAGTATTTTAGAATATTATCCTCACCAATTATCTGGTGGAATGAAACAAAGAGTTATTATAGGAGCTGCTTCTTTGTTCCATCCTGAATTAATAATCGCAGACGAACCTACTTCTGCGCTGGATGTAGGTGTGCAATTAGATGTATTGCGCTTACTATTAAAAATACAAAATGAATGTAAAAATACTATTATAGTAGTAGCTCATGATATGTCGGTAATGGCCAATTTTTGTATGAAAATCGCCATTATGTACGCTGGGAATATTGTTGAAATTGGCAAAACACTGGATATTTTTAGCCATCCTTTGCATCCTTATACCAAACTTTTAATTGATTCTTTACCAAAAATAGGAGATAAAAGAGGATTAAAAGGAATACCGGGAAGCCCTCCAGACTTAGTTTCACCTCCTTCAGGGTGTCGATTTCATCCACGTTGCCCACATTCCTTTGAATTGTGCAAAAAAGTATCACCTACGATGAAGGAATTCTCCGCAGGACATCAAGCCGCTTGCCATTTGCTTGAAAGGGGTGAAACAAATGAAAGAAAATAAAGAACTTTCAATTCAAAATGTCACAAAAATTTTTTCTCAAAGAGTACTTCTTTCTAAAGAAGAATTTAAAGCTGTTGATGACGTTACTTTAGAAATATCATTAGATTCTCCTGAAATTTTCGGATTAGTAGGAGAAAGCGGAAGTGGAAAAAGTACTTTAGCAAATATTATTCTTCAAATAATTTATCCAGAGATTGGAAAGATTTATTTAAATGGCAAAAATATAGCTGACTTTGAAATTACGGAGTTTATGAAATATGTCCAACCAATATTTCAAGATCCTTTTGATTCATTTGATCCTATGAAAAAAACAGATCTTTTTATTTATGAAACGATCAAAAATTTTAATATTGTAAAGGATAGGTCTTCAATAGAATCTCTTATAAATGAATCCTTGAAAAATGTTGGTTTGGATTACAAATCAGTTAAAGGAAAATATCCTCATGAATTTTCCGGTGGGCAACTTCAGAGAATTGCAATTGCTAGAGCCTTAGTTGTGCATCCCTTACTCTTAGTAGCTGATGAGCCAGTTTCTATGCTAGATGCATCTTTACGAATTTCCATAGTCAATTTATTTAAAGAACTAAAAGAAAAACATAATTTAAGTGTTTTGTATATTACTCATGATTTATCTACAGCTTATTATATAAGTGATAGGATAGGAGTTATGTTAAGAGGTAATTTGGTAGAAATAGGAAATGCAAAAGAAATTTTAGATGAACCTTTACATCCTTACACTCAGTTTTTGAAGGAAGCAGTACTCGAACCTGATCCTACTAAGAAAAAAATCGCCTTAGAAGAGTCGGAAGAGCAAAGAATGACTGTTATCTCAGAGTATCAACAAAAAGGATGTAAATTTGTTAATAGATGCCCGAAGGCTACAGATATTTGTAAAGAAAAAGAACCTGGATATTATTCAATTAAAGGTAGAAAAGTCAAATGTTTTTTATATGAAAGTTTCAAATAATTTGGTTTATCTAATTAAATTCAAAAACATAAAAAATCATCAAAAATGGAGGTATTTAAAATGAAAAAATCAAAAATGTACATAGACAAAAACTTTGTAATTGATAAAGTAGATAACAGACTTTTTGGTTCTTTTATAGAACACCTTGGTAGAGCAGTTTATACAGGTATATATGAGCCTGATCATCCTAAAGCAGATGAAAAAGGGTTCAGAAAAGATGTGATAGATTTAGTCAAAGAATTAAATGTTTCTATTGTTAGGTATCCTGGGGGAAACTTCGTTTCAGGATACAACTGGGAGGATGGTGTAGGTCCAAAAGAGAAAAGACCTAAAAAGCTTGAATTAGCCTGGCGTTCATTAGAACCAAACGAATTTGGTACCAACGAGTTTATTGAATGGTGTAAGTTAGTTAATACAGAACCCATGACGTCCATTAATTTAGGTACAAGAGGAATAGACGAAGCTAGAAATTTTGTTGAGTATTGCAACTTCCCTGGAGGAAGTTATTTCAGTGATTTAAGAAAGCAACATGGTTACAATGATCCACACAATATAAAAGTATGGTGTTTGGGAAATGAAATGGACGGTCCATGGCAAATCGGGCACAAAACCGCCTTAGAGTACGCCAGACTGGCTGAAGAAACCGCTAAAGTAATGAAATTAGTTGATCCAAATCTGAGTTTGGTTGCTTCTGGAAGCTCAGGATGGCACATCCCAACTTTTGGTGAATGGGAGGCAACTGTACTTGAGCATACTTATGATTATGTTGATTTTATTTCTTTGCATGCCTACTACGACAATTATGAAAATAACATAGAAAACTTCTTAGCAAAGTCTATTGATATGGATTCATATATAAAATCAGCTGTAGCTGCATGTGATTACGTAAAAGGTCGCAAGAAAACTAACAAAACGATTTATATATCATTTGATGAATGGAATGTCTGGTTTCATTCAAGAAAAGAAGATGAGAAAGTTGAACCCTGGCAAATTGCCCCACCATTACTAGAAGATGTATACACTTTTGAAGATGCTTTGTTAGTAGGTTTAATGCTAATTACGCTCCTAAAACATGCTGATAGAGTTAAGATAGCTTGTTTAGCCCAGTTAGTTAATGTAATTGCACCTATTATGACAAGAAAAGGTGGAGGTGCATGGAGGCAAACAATATTCTATCCATTCATGCATGCTTCTAATTTTGGAAGAGGCACAGTTTTACAACCAGTCATTTCAGCTGAAACATATGACACTAAAGATTTTAAAGGTGTTCCATTTGTTGATGCTGTTCCCGTTTTTAACGAAGAGAAAAACGAATTAACGATATTTGCAGTAAATAGAGCACAAGATAAGATAGAGTTTGATTGCGAATTAAAAGGTTTTGAAGATTATTCTGTGACAGAGCACATAATTTTAGAAAACAATGATCTTAAAGCTGTAAATACAGAAGATAACCCAGACAACGTTAAACCCCACAACAATGGAAATGCCAGAAATGAAGATGGAAAAGTAAAAGCTGAATTATCACCACTTTCTTGGAATGTTATTCGATTAAAAAAGTAATAAAATTAAAAACAAACGGATACTATGAGGATTTACTAAATTGGGAGAGAAAGTTGTACTCACAAACTGGAAGAATAAAAGGAGCAAATAGAGAAGAAGGACCAATGGCAGTTTGGATCAGGAAGTGAAATCTTTTCAAAATTATAGCAATTTTTAAATAAAATGTATTATACTAGTTATAACAACACACTACGGAGGAGTTTTGGCAGTGAAAAAGACCAAGCAATCTATCATAAAAGATTACATCCTTGATCAATTGAAGAGTGGAGAATTAAAAAAAGGAGATAGAATTCTATCTGAAAATAAATTGGCTGAATTTTTTTCCGTCAGCAGGCAGACAGTTAGAAAAGCTATCTACGATTTGGAAAAAGAAGGGTATTTGGTTACCAGAAGAGGCAGTGGAACATACGTTAAATCTATGAGAAAAGATAAAGAAAACATAGGCATTTTAACTCAATCTTTGACTGACTATATATTTCCTTTTATAGTCATGGGGGCAGAAGAGACATTAAAAAATACTAAATTTAATTCTTTTATAGGTAACGCAAAGAACGATCCTGTTGTTGAAAGGGAGACCTTAGAAAGGTGGATGGATCTTGGATTAAAAGGTATGATAGTAGATCCAGTGGTAAGTGCCACTAAACAAGCCAATGTAACTCTTTTAAAAGAAATAAGTGAACAGATCCCAACCGTGATTATAAATAGTGATCTAAATATTCCATACGCTGGAACGTTGGTATTGAATGACTATGAATGTGGATCTTTTGCAGCGAAAAAATTTATCGAGTTAGGACATAAAAGGGTCGCTGTGATATATAAAGCTGTTCATAAAGCAGCAAATGAAAGAGCTAATGGATTTATAGATACAATAAATGAACATAAGCAAATATTGCTGTACGAATTGCCTTTTCACGGACAAGAAACATCCGATGAAGTTTTTAATTTAATCATGTCGCTTTTGAGCCTACCAAAAAACAATTTACCCACTGCAATTTTTTGTTCAAACGATTTGGTGGCTATGCAGGTAATAATGGCTGCAAAAAAGTTGAACCTTGATATACCAAACGATATTTCGTTAATAGGTTTTGATGATGCGGATTTTGCACAGGCACTTGAAATTTCTACTTTTAGGCATCCAAAACAGCAATTCGGTGAAAAAGCTGCTCAAATGCTGCTTAAAATGATCGAAGAAAACAACAATGGAAAACCTGAAAAAATTGTCGAGAAAGCTGAGTTTATAGAAAGAAATAGCCTTATTCAAAAAAAGTGAGGAAAAAAGATGGTTGATCTTTTAAATCTTAAAATAGAACTAATGGCTGGTTTGAATTTCAAATGTGAATGTGGAAGAACTCATAAAGTAGATATTGAAAAAATAATTGTGGGAAGTAATATTCTGAACGATAAAAATAGTTTTATAGATATTATTGAGTCTGAAAATTTATTTGTTGTGGCTGATAAAAATACCTATAAGAGTTGGGGGAAAGAACTAATCAGACTCTTAAAAAGAGAAAATTACCAAATAACTGAGTTTATTTTTCAAAATGAAAATCATTTGATTCCAAATGAAAAAAGCGTTGGAAGATTATTGATAGAAATCCCTAAGAATACATCGTTAATAATTGGCGTTGGCTCTGGGACCATAAATGATCTTTGTAGATTTTTAAGTTACAAACTTAATATCCCTTATATAATCTTCGCAACCGCTCCTTCAATGGACGGATATGCCTCGATGGTCTCTCCTTTAATTGTAGAAGGTTTTAAGAGAACGTATGAAGCAACTTATGCAAAAGCAATTGTAGCAGATACACAAGTTCTAAGAAATGCACCTTTAGAAATGATTCATGCAGGATTTGGAGACATTCTTGGAAAGTTTACTTCTTTGACGGATTGGAAACTTTCTAAATTAATCAACGATGAATATTATTGTGAAAAAACCGTTGAATTTGTGGAAAAAGCAAGGGATCTTTGTGTAAAAAACGCTGAGAAAATAAGTCAAAGAAGTGAAGAAGTCACTAAACAAATAATGGAAGCGTTAATTATCTCTGGAATAGCCATTGGATTTGTAGGTTACTCTAGGCCAGCGTCAGGAGCAGAACATCATTTAGCTCATTATTGGGAAATGGATGCCATATCAAAAAATATACCACACCCTTTACATGGAAATTCTGTTGGAGTAGGGACGGTTGTTGTTTCGATGATCTATCAATTAATGAAAGATAAACTTCCTAAAGGATTAACTCCACCAGATCCTGAGTATTTAATTTCAATTCACAAAAAGGTAGGTTCGATATATAGCCCAAAAGAATTAGGCATTCCAAAAGATGTCTTTCAAGATAGTATCATACATGCCAGAGAAATCAGAAATAGATACACTATTCTTCAATTAGCTCATGAGTTTAACCTTTTAGAAAAGATATCAACAATTCTTACAGAAAAATTTTATGGTTAATTTTTATCTTTGACAGCTCGGCTAAAAAATATTTAGCCGAGTTTTTGTTTTCAATCATAATACTTTTTCCATACGAAAAAAGCTCAATTTATGTTGCCGACTTAATTCTAATGTTGATTCACTTGTTTTTATATATCCTAACTTTTCATAAAACTTGAGAGCTATAGTATTTTCTTTTTCTACATCCATTATCTTTGCTTTCCTTCGTAGTTGCTTTCTCTATACCTACCATTTTATGCCCCCTTGAATGTATTTTACCAGATCATAGTACGATGTTTAGAAAGAGCATTTTTAAGAATTTTCAACGTAATCGGCTATAAAAGCTCTTAATTACTCTTAATCATCTCAAATCACGAATAATTAAGTTTGCAAAATATAAAAATTAAAGTTATAATTAGAATAAAGATATGAAGTATGATATGTTATTTAATTTTAACTTAAAAGTTATTTTATTTTCATATTTTGATCTGAGGAGGTGCTAAATGATTTCAAAAGCTGGTAGATCCCTATATAAAGAAATATTGAAAGAATTGAGAACAAAAATTACTAAACTCCCTGAAGGATATAAATTACCCTCTCAACAGGAACTGTGTGAAAATTTAGGGGTTAGTAGAACTTTAATCAGAGAAGTACTAGTAAGCCTTGAACGAGAAGGTCTGATCATAAGAAAACAAGGGTTAGGTACATTTGTGGTGAAAAAAGATGGCATTGTTCAAACAGGCTTAGATTATTTAAGGGGAGTTTCAACTATAATTTCGACCTCAGGGAAAGTACCTGACCTTATTTTAAACGAGTTTGAGGAAGTAGCAGCGTCCCCTTCACTCTCAAAAAAATTGGAAATCGCTCCTAAAGACCCATTAATCAAAATTAAAAGAGTTTATACGGCTGATGGTATCCCCGTTATATACGCTGAAACGTATATGGTTATCAACAGGATTCCCGGTGGGAAAGACGCAATAATTTCCGTTTTAAAAGATGAAAATAGTAAAAATGAGGAGATTTTTACCTATTTAGACAAATATTTTATGAGACCCATTAAACATGCTATCTCAGAAATAGAAGCTATTGATGCTGATAAGAAACTTGCCAACTTATTGAAAATTCCCGAGAAAAAAGCAGTCACTCTTTTATTAGAAGTTCACTACGATGAAAATAATATTCCCTTACTTCACTCATTGGATTACATAAATACCTCTATTTTCAAATTGAGTGTATTCAGAAGAAAAATATAACGTATTTAAAACTACAAGGAGGAGATTCTGTGTTTAAACAAGATTTTAGAGTTCCAACAGGATTAGAAAATCAAATTCAATATCATATTCAATGTGGGCCCGGTGACGTTGCTCCTGTAGTGATAGTTCCCGGTGATCAAGGGAGAGTAGAAAGTATTATCAGTAAACTACACGATCCCGAAAAAGTTTCAGAAAACAGAGGACTTATTACTTATACGGGTTATTATGAAGATTACCCTGTATCAGTCACTTCAACAGGAATGGGTGGGCCTTCTGCAAGCATTGTCTACGAAGAGCTTATAAATATTGGGGCAAAGATACTAATTAGGATTGGAAGTGTTGCTGGATTGCAAGAAGAAATTGAAGAAGGAGATGTCATAATTCCCCATGCTTGCGTGAGAGATGATGGCGCTAGTCAATATTATGTACCACAGAATTTCCCTGCGGTAGCTTCACCAGAAGTATATTTAAGACTTATTTCTGCAGCAAAAAGCCTAAATCTTGATTTCAAAACAGGAATAAATTGGAGTCATTCTTG
>NZ_JALY01000185.1:0-32497 GCF_002924615.1 Petrotoga halophila DSM 16923
AAGTAAAGTAAAGGATTTGGAAGAAATTGCGGTAGACAAAATCAATGTAAGAAACGGAGTAGAAGAATACAAATTACCAAACGGGAAAAGCGTATTTTTATTAGGACAAGGAAGACTGGTTAATCTAGTTAACGGCGACGGTCATCCCGCAGAAATAATGGATCTTTCATTCAGTTTACAATTAGAAGGTGCGAAATACATCAAAGAAAACCACCAAAATATGAAAGTAAATCTTTCCCCAGTACCTTATGAAATAGACGAAAAAATAGCACAAATCAAACTAAAAACATTAGGGATCGAGATTGACACCCTATCCAAAGAGCAGCAAGATTATTTAAATAGCTGGAAATAATATGTAATATATAGGGGACACCCGTAGGTGTCCCTCTTACTCCACAAGATCTGCATACATTGGGAAACGTTGACAAAGAGAAACAACATCTTTTCTAATTTCTTGTGCTAAATCTTTATCTATATTCCCTTCTTCATCAAGAACATTATTTGCAACTTTTGCTATCATTGAAGCGATTTCTTTCATTTCTTTTTCTTTCATACCGCGTGTGGTAACAGCGGGTGTACCTATCCTTATTCCACTAGTAACAAAGGGTGACAACTTTTCTTTCGGGACAGTATTTTTGTTAACCGTAATATCACATTGCCCTAAAGCCTTTTCGAGGGCTTTCCCTGTAATATTCAGCTCAGATAGATCGACCAAGAACAAATGCGTATCCGTTCCACCTGAGACGATTCTCAAATTTTTATTAGAAAGTTCATTGCTTAAAGCCTTGGAATTTTTAACTACTTGTTTTTGATATTCTTTGAACTCTTCACTCATGGCTTCTTTAAAGGCAACAGCCTTTGCTGCTATTATATGTTCTAATGGACCGCCTTGTATGCCTGGAAAAATAATTTTATTGATTGACTTATAAATATCACTGTCATTTGTTAAAATAATTCCACCTCTTGGTCCTCTTAAAGTTTTATGCGTTGTTGAAGTAACAACATGGGCATACTCAACTGGGTTTGGATGAATACCAGCCGCAACTAATCCTGCAAAATGGGCCATATCAACCATTAAATACGCACCAACTTCATCGGCTATCTCTCTAAATCTTTTAAAATCTATTATCCTAGAGTATGCACTTCCACCTGCAACAATAACTTTAGGTTTTGCATCCTTCGCTATTCTTTCAACCTCATCATAATTGATTGTTTCCGTTTCTTCATCAACACCATAAGAAACGACATTGAATAGCATACCTGAAAAATTTACGGGGGCACCGTGAGTTAGATGACCTCCATGGCTCAACGACATTCCCATTAACGTATCCCCAGGTTTCATAAGTGCCAGATAAGCACCCATATTTGCTTGAGAACCTGAATGGGGTTGAACGTTCGCAAACTTTGCATTGAAAAGTTCTTTTACCCTATTTCTTGCTAGTGTCTCAACCTCGTCTATATATTCACACCCTCCGTAATATCTTCTTTTTGGGTAACCTTCGGCGTATTTATTAGTAAAAACACTTCCTGCGGCGTCCATAACAGATTTTGATGCATAATTTTCTGATGCGATCAACTCTAAACCATACTCTTGCCTTTTAAGCTCTTTTTGAAGGATCTCGTAAACTTCGCTATCAGAACCTTTTAAAGCTTCCCACACTGTCAACACCTCTTTTTTTAAATTGTAAGATGTCTAATATAAAAATCACATTTTTAATATTTTAACACACTATCTGATTTTCCAAATTAATTAAGATCAGATATTACATCTTAATGTAAAATTTTTATAATAAAATATTTTTCATAACGGAAATAATCAATTCTATTTGTCAATAAAAGTTGGTAATCGGCTGTAATCCACTTTGACTTATCTTGATTATTTGATTATAATGAAATCGCGGGTTAAATAACAAAAAGGAGTAGATATTATGAAAGGCAAATTAGAAGGACTTCAACCGGCATCTGTATTTAAACATTTTGAGGCAATCAGCAGAATTCCAAGAGAATCGGGGAATGAAAAGCAGATTAGCGATTATTTGACTCAGTATGGAAAAGATCTTGGTCTTGAAGTAATTCAAGAGGAATCTTTGAATGTCATTATCAAAAAATCTGGAACATCGGGGTATGAACAGGCTCCTACGGTCATTCTTCAAGGTCATATGGATATGGTTTGTGCGAAGAAAGAGGACTTTCCTTTTGATTTTTCCAAAGACCCGATTCCGATTTTTGTTGAAGGAGATTATGTAAAAACAGAAGGAACTACATTAGGAGCAGATAATGGTATTGCTGTGGCGATGATTATGGCTATATTAGAATCAAAAGAATTAGAACATCCACCGCTCGAATGTTTATTCACAGTAGCAGAAGAGACAGGGATGGATGGCGTGCGGAATCTGCATCCGGAACACTTATCCGGTAAGATTTTGATTAATCTAGACTCCGAAGAAGAGGGAAAGATGCTGGCCTCTTGTGCTGGAGGTGTGAGAAATGTCGTTTCGATTCCGATTGAGTGGAAAGAAGCTAATCCGCAAAAACAATCATACGCCATAACGATAAAAGGTTTACGAGGCGGGCATTCAGGGCTTGAGATTGATAAACACAGAGCAAGCGCTATTAAATTATTGGGCAGAATTTTAAAAGTTCTTCACCAATCGTTTGATATTCAAATCGCCAACGTCAAAGGTGGAGAAAAAATGAATGCCATCCCGAAAATGGCCTCTGCCATTATTGTTGCAGATCTAACCAATCGAAATGAAATTGAAAACATGGTTGATACATATCAAAAAGTGTTCAAGAAAGAATTTGAAGCATCAGATCCTAACATTCAAATACAGCTGAATAAAATTGAATCTGTGAAACGAGTGTTTGCAGATAGCACAAAAACGAATCTTATTCATGCCCTTCGTTTAATTCCTGCAGGAATACAGACCATGAGCGCAAATATAGAGGGTTTAGTAGAAAGCTCGAATAATATTGGAACATTAGAAACAAAAGAGGATTTTATCATTTTAAGTAGCGCTGTTCGAAGCTCAGTAAGATCCTTAAAAGAGGAGATCAACGATCGCATTGCAAGTGTTTGTGATTTAATTGGTGCAAAAATGGAGTTAGTATCGGATTATCCAGCATGGGAATATGAACCCAATTCAAAAATTCGACAGATTATGAATGAAGTATATAAAGAATTGAACAATAACCAAGAAATGAAAGTTGATGCAGTTCATGCCGGGTTAGAATGTGGCTTTCTACAGGAAAAATTAGGTAAAATCAATATGGTATCGATTGGACCAAATATTTACAACAATCACACTCCCGAGGAATCATTAAGTATTTCATCAACCCAAAGAGTATATCAACTTTTAACTGAAGTATTAAAGAGAATAAAATAAAGGATAAAAAGAGCATAAAATTTGTTATGGGCCAGGAGTGGCCCATTGCTTTTTAACTGGCTTACAGGAATAGTTACAATCTTAATCGTAATTCAAACGCGTGGTTTCATCTGTCAGAGTTGGATCCAAAAGAGTTTTCCATTCTGGCGATTCCCAACTTTTTAAATTTGAGTGGGTTATGTAATATTTTTGAGGTATAGGGTGCGTACCAACCACGACTTTTACACCATATTTTTCTTCTATGAATTTTTTGAAGTAAGATACATAAGGACATGGAGGATACCCGACGACCATGCCTGTGGCTAAATGAATTACTTCTACTCCGTTTTTTATCATTTCATCCGGAGCATATTCTATGTTTCCGCCGGGACATCCACCGCACGTTGTGTATCCGAAAATTTCGATTTCCTTGTCTTTGTAAATTTCGAAAGCCCCTTCACGATTTTCAAGAGATCTAAAACATTTTCCCCCTGCACATGTACGATAACGATCACATATAATGATCCCCAATTTGATCTTTTCCATCATTTACCTCCTCAAGTTGACAAGTTTTTCAGCACAAACGCATCCAGATAATTACCAACATTTCCACAACATCACCCTAAATTCTAACACAATATTTGATTTTCCAAATTAATTAAGATCAGCTATCACATCTCAATGTTAAATTTTTATAATGAAATATTTTTCATGAAATTTTTTTCATATCGACAATAATCGCTTCTAATCGTCAATAAACGTCTGTAATCTTCTGTAATCGACTTTGACTTATCTAGATTATTCGATTATAATTGAATTGTAGGGTAAATAATAAAAAAGGGGGATAAACTATGGACTATGAAAAAAAGTTTTCACAAGTTGCAAAAACTGCGAAAGCAAGCATTATAAGGGAATTATTAAAGGTAGCTTCTGATCCGGAGATGATATCATTTGGTGGCGGTGTACCTGACCCTGAGACTTTTCCTCGAGAAGAATTAGGAGAAATTGCTGCAAAAATTGTTAAAGAAGAATACAAAATAACTCTGCAGTATGGTCCTACCGAGGGAGATAACGAATTAAAAAAAGCTTATATAAATCTACTAAAAAAACATGAAGGAATAGAAGGCGTATCCCCTGAGAATATGTTGGTAACTGTTGGCTCCCAGGAAGCCTTGCAATTGATAGGGCTGGCCTTGCTCGATGAAGATTCTTACTGTGCAGTAGGAAAACCTGTTTATTTAGGCGCTGTTAGTGCTTTTAAACAAATGTTTCCAAAGTTTTTGGAAATACCCTTGGAAGATGATGGAATGAATGTTGATATCCTTGAAGAAAAATTAAATGAATTGGTAAATAAGGGCGAAATTGATAAGTTTAAATTCGTTTACGTGGTACCAACATTTCAAAATCCTGCAGGAGTAAGTATGCCACTAGAAAAAAGAAAGAAATTAATTAACTTAGCACATAAATACGACTTTTTAATTATCGAGGATGATCCATATGGTGCGTTGAGATTTGAGGGAGAGCCAATTCCTTCCATTTACTCTCTTGAGCCAGAAAGGACGATCTTGTTGAACACCTTTTCTAAAATTTTGTGTCCGGGTCTGAGAATTGGGATAATTATTGCTTCAACAGACTTATTAAGGAAGTTTACAATTATTAAACAAGGTGTAGATCTATGTACCCCAACTTTGACCCAGAGATTAGCCGCTAGATATCTCCAAGCCCATGATAGGATAGAACAGTTAAAACCAACATTAGAACTTTATAAGTCAAAAAAAGACAGTATGTTGAATGCGTTAGAAGAGGAATTTGGTGATATGCAAGGGGTAAGCTGGACTCGCCCCGAAGGTGGTCTCTTCATATGGTTAACTTTTCCTGAATGGGTAGATACTATGGAAATGTTTGAAGAAGCAAAGAAGAACAAAGTATTGTACGTTCCGGGAGAGGCATTTTATGTAAACGAGGTAGAAAAAAATCACATGCGATTATCTTTCTGCCTTCCTTCACATGAAGAAATAAAAGAGGGAATAAGAAGATTGAGAAAAGTCGCAGAAAGTTATGTAAAAATGAAATCTTTGAGTAGCTAATCCTAAAAAAACTAATTATAGGAGGAGCTTTTTTATGTATAAAATATTGGTCATAAATCCAGGGGCAACGTCCACGAAGCTCTCGATTTTTGAAGATAACAATGAAGTAATCTCAGAAAGTATAGAACACTCCAGTAACGAGATAGAAAATTGCAAAACGATTATGGACCAACTTCCTTTTCGTAAAAAGTGTGTAGAAGATTTTCTAAAAAGATACAACATATCTATCGATGAATTAGATGCGATAGCTGCACGGGGGGGGATACTCCCTCCTATGAAAAGTGGAACTTATCGTGTAGATGAGAATATGGTTAATTATCTTAAAACCAAAACAAGAGTTGAACATGCATCAAACTTAGCTGCTGTAATCGCCTTTGAACTATCAAAAAGTTCTTCGAAAGACTTACCTGTTTTCATCACAGATCCTATTTCTGTTGACGAATTTATTCCCGAGGCAAGAATATCAGGAATACCTCAACTTGAAAGGCACAGTTTATTCCACGCTTTGAACATGAAAATTGTGGCAAGATTTGCGGCAAAAGAATTGAACAAAGAATATGAAGAATGTAATTTTGTTATAGCTCACTTGGGTGGTGGAATCTCTGTTGGGGCGCAAAGAAAAGGCCTTATGATCGATGTTAACAACGCAACAGATGAAGGACCTTTTAGTTCCCAAAGAACGGGAGAATTACCAATGGGGGATCTTGCAAAATGGATTTTTAAAAATATGCATTCTTACTCCAAAAATGATGTCAAATCTACATTTGTAGGAAAAGGAGGTTTGTTTGCATATTTAAAAACAGCAAGTTTAAAAGATGCTTTAAAACTTGCCGAAAAAGATGATTATGCAAAATCAATTGTAGAAGCCATGGCTTATCAAGTTGCAAAGGAAATAGGTGGGATGGCAGCAATCCTAGGTGGAGATCTCGATGCAATTATCTTGACTGGTGGAATGGCTCATAGCGATTACTTTGTTGAACTGATCAAAAGAAGGATCGATAAATTAGGTGTGGTAATGGTTTATCCTGGTGCTTACGAAATGGAAGGACTCGCTCTAGGAGCATTGAGAGCACTCAATAACTCAGAGAATGCTAATGTATGGGAGGGTGAAATATTTTATGAAAATTGAAAGTATAAGTCAAATTATAGAATTAGTAAAAAATGAACACAAATCAAAAACGATTGCGGTGGCAGCTGCCGAAGATGACGTTGTCTTGAAAGCTGTTCAAAAAGCTAAGGAAATTGATTTATGTAACTTTATCTTGTATGGTGATAAAGTAAAAATTCAACAGATATCAGAAGAAATCGGACTTGATACGACTAACATAGAAATCAGAAATGCTTCAACCCCTCTTGAAGCAGCAAAAAGAGCAATACAAGCGGTTGCCAATGGAGAAGCCGATCTACCTATGAAAGGAAAACTGACCACCTCAGAGATTTTATCGGTATATTTAAAGGATGAATATGGTTTAAAAACAGGAAAAACAATGAATTTAGTTTGTGCCTTTGAAATACCCAGATACCACAAGTTGTTGATAATCTCTGATGCTGGTATGGTGATCGCTCCAACTCTTGAACAAAAAGTTGATATTATAAACAACGCTGTGTCAGTTGCCCATAAGTTAGGTGTAGAAACACCGAAAGTTGCTGTTGTAGGGGCATTAGAACAGGTTAACCCGAAGATGCCTGCTACAGTAGAAGCAGCGATATTAGCACAAATGTACAGAAGAGGTCAGATAAAAGGTTGCATAGTAGACGGACCATTCGCTATGGACAATGCCATATCTAAAGAAGCAGCTATACACAAAGGAATAAACAGTAAAGTCGCTGGTGATGCGGATATATTAATCATGCCGGATATAGAAGCAGGAAATATATTGTATAAAACCTTAGTATATTTCGCCGATGCAAAGCTGGCGAGTTCAATTGTAGGGGGCAAAAAACCGGTTGTTTTGACCTCTAGAGCTGATAGTGATGAATCCAAACTCAACGCTATGGCGTTTTCAATTTTAATGTCTTAAATTTAAAAAGGAGAATTCATATGTATAAAATTCTCGTTATAAACCCAGGGTCCACATCGACCAAAATTGCTGTTTATGAAGATGAAAATCAAAGATTAAAAAAAGTGATAGATCACGATGTGAATGAATTAAAAAAATTCAAAGCCGTTGCCGATCAATACGAATTTAGGAAGAATATGATTTTACAGTTTTTGAGTGAAGAAGGAATAAACTTACACAGTTTTTCAGCCATCATTGGGCGTGGAGGGCTTTTAAGACCTATACCAAGTGGGACTTATGAAATAAATGATCGGATGCTAGAAGAATTACGAAGCGCTAAATATGGAGAACACGAATCGAATTTAGGGGCTCTTATAGCAAACGAACTAGCTGAACAGATTGGTGTAAAAGCTTACATAGCCGATCCCGTTGTGGTGGATGAGATGGAAGATATAGCAAGAGTTTCAGGTCATCCTTTCTTTCACAGAAAATCTATTTTCCACGCTTTAAATCAAAAAGCTGTGGCGAGATCGCTCAGTGAAAAATTGGGTCGTAATTATTATGACTTGAATCTCATCGTTGTTCATATGGGTGGGGGAATATCCATTGGAGTCCACAAAAAAGGCAAGGTAGTTGATGTTAACAACGCCCTTGATGGAGACGGCCCTTTTACGCCTGAAAGATCAGGAACGTTACCCCTTGTTGGGTTTATAGACCTTTGCTACTCAGGAAAATATTCTGAAGGTGAAATAAGGAAGCTCATAAAAGGTAATGGAGGGTTAATTGCTTATTTAGGTACGAATGATGTGAGAGAGGTCGTAAAAAGAATAAAAAGCGGTGATAAAAAGGCTGAATTGGTATATTTTGGATTGATACATCAAATTGTTAAATGGATAGGTAAAATGTCCGCAGTTTTGAATTATGACGTTGATGCCATAGCCTTAACTGGAGGAATGGCATATGAAAATGAATTTCTTGTCCCACAAATAAAAGAAAAAGTAAGTTTTATCGCCCCGGTTTATGTGTTTCCTGGAGGAGACGAAGAAAAAGCCTTAGCCCTTGCGGCACTTCGAGTAATAAAACAAGAAGAACCAGCAAAAATGTACAAATAAAGGAGCTCTAAATCCATGTTGAAAAATTTATTAAAAGATTATCAAGTTCATATTTT
Source organism: Petrotoga halophila DSM 16923 (assembly GCF_002924615.1). Taxonomy (NCBI): domain Bacteria; kingdom Thermotogati; phylum Thermotogota; class Thermotogae; order Petrotogales; family Petrotogaceae; genus Petrotoga; species Petrotoga halophila. The sequence continues at coordinate 8,621 of NZ_JALY01000185.1, forward strand.
CATTGGGATGTTTGGGTCCGGGAAAACGGAAGTTTCTATGAACGTAGCGTTGAAATTAAAAAAAGAGCACAAAAATGTTGCCATTGCGGATTTGGATATCATAAGCCCGTACTTTCGGGTAAGAGATAAAATTGAAGAATTGAATCGAAAAGATATTAAGGTAATCACTCCCCCAGCAAAATATATGCATGCCGACGTTCCCATCGTTCCTGGTGAAATAGGAGGATACATAACAAACCAAGATTATAAAACTGTAATAGACGTAGGGGGAAACGAAGACGGTGTGAAAGTTTTAGGATCTTTAAAAAATTATATAGATAATTCAAAATGTGCCCTGTACTTTGTAATCAATACGAGAAGGCCTTTTATGGATACTAAAGAATATATAATAAAAAATTTGCAATCCTTGGAAAGTAGCTCACGACTAAAAATTAATTATTTAGTGGTAAATTCAAACATTCAAAATGAAACAACTAAAGAAATCATAGAAGAAGGGGAAAACATAATAGGAGAAGTATCCAACATAACAAATATCCCCGTGGCATTTACAGTAGTAACTAGAAATTTAGAGGACAAGATAAATACCAAGTTCGAAAAATTTGTGATTCAAAGATTTTTTGGAGATTATGGTTTTTGAGCGGGGCGAAGGGGCGCTAAAATAAGCTTCAGAACTTTTAAACTCAGTAAAAATTGAATGATTGGAGGGAAAACGATGAAAGAGACAAAGTTTGCAATTGATATTGATAAAGAAAGATGTAAAGGATGTGGACTATGTATTGAAGCTTGTCCCAAAGACGTCCTTGAATTTTCTAAAGGGTACAACAACAAAGGATATCACCCAGCACAAGTTAAGGACATTGAAAATTGTATAGGATGTGGTTTTTGCTATCAAATGTGTCCAGATGTATGTATAACTGTAAAAGTATTAGAAAAGGCAAGGAGTTGATTATTTATGCAAAAAACCGAAAAAATTATGGTAAAAGGTACTGAAGCAATAGGTGAAGCTGCAATAAGAGCGGGATGTAGATTATATTTTGGTTACCCAATTACTCCACAAAGTGAATTAACAGAATACATGGCAAGAAGATTACCAGAGGTAAATGGCACTTTTTTACAAGCTGAAAGCGAAGTGGCAGTTTCAAATATGATATATGGAGCAGCTAGCACCGGAAAAAGGGTTATGACTTCCACTTCTTCCCCTGGATTCTCTTTAATGCAAGAAGGGGTTTCTTACATAGCAGGAGCCGAACTTCCATGCGTTTTTGTAAACGTTGTGAGAGGTGGACCAGGATTGGGAGACATACAACCAGCGCAATCAGACTATTTTCAAGCCACAAAAGGTGGTGGACATGGGGATTATAAGTTGATCGTATTTGGTCCAGAATCCCTTCAAGAAGCTGTTGAATTGACTATTCGTGCTTTCGATGTTGCTGATAAGTACAGAATACCAGTGTTAGTGTTAACAGACGGATTGCTTGGTCAAATGATGGAACCAGTGACATTCCCCAGCTTTAAAAATCTAAACACTTTACCCGATCATTCAGATTGGGCATTGACTGGAACAAAAATGCAGCGAGAACCACACAGAGTTACATCCTTTGATTTAGACCCTGTAAAATTAGAAAAAATGAATATTCAAAGACATGAAAAATACAAAACAATAGTAAAAGAAGAAAAATTATTTGAAGAATATAAATTAAACGATGCAGAAGTTGTGCTGGTTGCCTATGGAACGATGGGAAGAATAGTTAAATCAGTTGTGGATAGTGCCAGGGAGAAAGGCGTAAAAGCAGGGGTATTTCGCCCAATAAGTTTATGGCCCTTTCCATATGAAGAATTGGGAAGATACACTGAAAACGCTAAATTGTTCTTCACCGTAGAAATGAGTTTCGGTCAGATGGTGGAGGATGTAAGACTGGCAGTCAACGGAAAAAAACCAGTAGAATTTTATGGAAGAACGGGTGGAGTAGTTCCAACCCCAGGAGAAGTATTGGCAAAATTAATGGAATTAGTTTAAAGGAAGGTGAAATTAATGGCTTATGCAGAAAGATTTAAAGCACCAACCTCATTAAGTGAAAAAGAGTTTACATATTGTCCAGGATGTTCTCACGGAATTGTTCATAGATTGATCGCTGAAGTCATCGATGAGTTGGAAATACAAGGTAAAACCATAATGGTTGCACCTGTTGGATGTTCCGTATTTGCTTATGAATTTTTTGATGTAGATGGCACCGTAGCAGCTCACGGAAGGGCACCTGCGGTAGCTACTGGTATCAAAAGAGCAAGTCCAGATAACGTTGTTTTTACATACCAAGGGGACGGTGATTTAGCAGCTATTGGAACCGCAGAAATAATACATGCTGCCAATAGAGGTGAACGTATTACAACAATTTTTATAAACAATGCTATATACGGTATGACAGGAGGGCAAATGGCACCAACTACCCTTTTAGGAATGAAAACTACAACTACCCCATATGGAAGAAGAGAAAATATTGAAGGGTATCCTATTCATGTTTCAGAGGTTCTAAAAGAATTGTCAGGAGTTGCGTTTCTAGCTCGTACAAAAGTTACAACTCCACAAGACGTAATAAAAACAAAAAAGTATTTAAAAAAGGCTTTTTATGCTCAACTCAATAATATAGGTTTTGGTTTAGTTGAAGTTTTATCAACATGCCCCACTAATTGGGGATTAACACCCATAGAATCTATGAAGTGGTTGGAAGATAATATGGTAAAAGAATTTCCTTTAGGTGTATATGTCGATAAAGTGGGAGACGTTCGCTAGTCATCTTATATTCCCTTGTTCTTACAAATATCAAAGGGAATAAATAAATGGAGGTGTTTTTATGTCATACCATGGATTAATAGCCGCCGGTTTTGGTGGACAAGGTGTAATGCTTTTCGGTCAAATAATTTCTTTAGCGGCTATGATTGATGGAAAATATACCACATGGCTTCCATCTTATGGACCTGAAATGCGAGGTGGAACTGCAAACTGTACGGTAATAATTTCTGATGAATACATTGCGTCACCGGTGTTAGATGAACCAAATGAAGTTGCTGCGTTCAATATTCCTTCTATGATAAAATTCGAAAAAGTATTAAAAGAGAATGGGCTATTGTTGATCAACTCTTCTGTAATCGATAGAAAACCAGAAAGAAAAGACATACATTTAGTTAAAGTACCTGCTAATGAAATAGCGGACGAACTAGGTAATTTAAAAGTTTTAAATATGGTTATGCTTGGAGCTTACTTAAAAGTAACTCAAGCAGTCACCTTTGAAGCCGTAGAAGAAGCTTTGAAAGAAAAGTTGACAGGGAAAAAGAGAAACTTGTTAGAAATAAACCTAAAGGCTATAAAAGCGGGTATGAAAGAAACTGTTAAATAATAAAATAATATTATAATAAAATAATAAATGCTGGAAAATTTCCAGCATTTATTATTTTTGATGGCGGAGAGAGTGGGATTTGAACCCACGGACAGCTTTTAACCGTCACACGCTCTCCAGGCGTGCGCCTTCGACCACTCGGCCATCTCTCCATAATAGTTATTAACTTTTCCGAAATTTATTATATCATAATAATCCCTTACCGTCAACCATCCACAGAACTAATTGTTGTTATATTTTAGATAATCCCAAATTAGGAACAACATCCAAATCTAACGTATCAAACATGTTTCTTATATACTTTTCGTACCCAGCACGGCATATCATCGCTGCATTATCAGTACATAACGATTGTCTTGGATAATAGATATTCAATTTGTCTTTAAAAGCATTTAATTTTTCTCTCAACAGGGAGTTTGCGGCAACTCCTCCTGCTATTACAATATCTTTTATATTTTCTTTAATTGCAAATTTAGTAACTTTATAAACAAGGGTGTCTATTATTGCTTCTTGAAATGAAGCAGCTATATCTTCTTTTTTTGCCTCCGGATAATCTCTTACAAAATACAAAACAGATGTTTTTAAGCCAGAAAAAGAAAAATCGTATCCTTTGTTGTACAATGGTCTAGGAAAATCGTACAATTTTTGAGCCTTTTTTGAAATTTCATCTATAACTGGTCCTCCTGGATAACCCAAATCCAAAATCCTAGCGACTTTATCAAAAGCTTCTCCCGCCGCATCATCACGTGTTTCCCCTATTATTTCAAAATCCAAATAATCTTTAACCAGCAAAATTGCTGTATGTCCCCCGGAAACTAATAATGTGACAAAAGGAGGTTTCAGTTTTGGGAAATCAAGAAAGTTAGCATATATATGACCCATTAAATGATTTACACCAATTAATGGTTTACCCAAGGATAAAGACATCCCCTTAGCAAAACTTACCCCAATAAGTAAGGCCCCGATTAATCCAGGGCCGAAAGATACACTAACTGCATTTATGTCATTTGGGGTAATTTGTGCCTCTTCGAAGGCTTTTAAACTTAATTTGTACAAAACTTCGACATGTTTTCGAGCGGCAACTTCTGGTACAACTCCTCCAAATACCTTATGAACATCGATCTGTGAATAAACTAAATTAGAAAGCAGTTGATCTTTACCTTTTAATATCGCCACCGCAGTTTCATCACATGAAGTTTCTATTCCAAAAATAATCGGATCTTTTTCACTTTCTAATATGTTCAAGCGCTTTCCTTCCTTTTAACGGCTGGTTTTTTCTTAGTTACTACCTCTTCATCTATAACGATTTTGTTAATTTTATTTTTTATCTCAGGTGCTTCATACATTACATCGAGCATTATCTCTTCAAATATTGTTTTTAATGCCCTAGCTCCCGTTCCTCGTTTCAGAGCTTGCGAACATATCTCTTTCATAGCTTCTGTTGTGATTTCTAACTCTATACCTTCTATTTCCAGCATCTTTTGATATTGCTTGAATAAAGCATTCTTTGGTTCCATGGCAATCTTAGCCAGGTCTTCTTCATCCAAATCGTTAAGAGTGGCAACCACAGGGAACCTGCCTACAAATTCTGGAATTAATCCATACTTAATAAGATCCTCTTGAACAATGTTTCTTAAGACCTCACCATCTCTCTGTTTATTATTACTTTTTATGTCGGCTCCAAATCCTAAAGAAGAATCCTTTACCCTATGTTTTATTATGTCTGTTAAACCATCAAACGCCCCTCCTGCAATAAAAAGGATCTTTGAGGTGTCTATTTGAATAAATTCTTGGTAAGGATGTTTCCTTCCTCCTTGAGGGGGAACGTTAGCTAAAGTTCCTTCAACTATCTTAAGTAATGCTTGTTGTACACCTTCACCAGAAACATCCCTAGTGATTGAAGGATTTGGCGATTTTCTAGCTATTTTATCAATTTCATCAACATAAATTATTCCTTTTTCAGCTTTTTTTACATCATAATCACAAGCCTGCAAAAGTCTTAGTATAACGTTTTCAACGTCATCTCCAACGTAACCAGCTTCAGTTAAAGTTGTTGCGTCCGCAATTGCAAAGGGGACGTCCAATATCTTAGCCAAAGTTTGAGCTATCAAAGTCTTTCCAGTACCCGTTGGTCCAATTAATAGAACGTTAGATTTATCTAACTCAACATCATTGATATTCTTTGAAGAAAATATCCTTTTGTAATGGTTGTAAACAGCCACAGAAATTATTTTCTTAGCTGCTTCTTGGCCAATTACATATTTATCCAATTCTGACTTTATCTGTCGTGGAGTTGGAAGGGTTTTAATTTTTGTTTCAGCCTTTTCCCCGTTTTTTGTTTTATTTTCTTCAACTAACTCTTGAAAAAGATTTATACACTCATCGCAGATATAAATACCGTTAGGGCCTGCGATTAAAGCTTCTGCTTGACTTGACGGTTTTCCACAAAAAGAGCAATACTTTTCTGACATTAATGATTCCTCCTGTTCTGTGTTTCTTCATTTCGCTTGAAATCGAATCTAATTATACCATTTCTTTGTTAAAATAACTTTATAATAAACTCATGTATTTATCTCCACTATCGGGGGCAATGGTAACAATTCTTCTACCTTTTCCCATTCTATCCGCTAATTTGATCGCTGCAGATATATTTGCACCTGAAGATATCCCAACAAATAATCCTTCGTCTTTTGCTAATTTTTTTGTCATTTCAATAGCTTCTTCGTCATTTACCTTCATTATTTCATCTACTAAATTCAGATCCAAATTATCTGGAATGAATCCCGCTCCTATGCCTTGAATCTTATGTTTACCAGTGTTGCCTCCCGATATAACAGGTGAATTGGATGGTTCTACTGCAACTATTCTAACACATTCTGAGAATGCTTTTTTCAACGCCCTTGCTACCCCGGTTATTGTACCACCTGTTCCAACTCCTGCAACAAAGGCATCCAATGAATAGTCCATCTGTTTGATAATTTCGGGTCCGGTAGTTACTTCATGTGAATATGGATTGGCGGGATTTGAGAACTGATTGGGCATATACCCTTTTGTTTCGTTCACAATCTCTAAAGCCTTGTTAATTGCCCCCTTCATTCCTTGATCAGCGGGAGTAAGTATTAATTCGGCACCAAAAAACTTTAAGATTTTCTTCCTTTCTTCACTCATGCTTTCCGGCATAGTTAATATGACTCGATAACCTCTACTTCTACCAATTGCTGCCAAAGCTATACCGGTGTTTCCACTCGTGGGTTCTACAATTATATTTTGGCTCTCATTAAGTTTGTTCTTAATTTCACCATCTCTTATCATAAAAAACGCGGGCCTATCTTTTACACTACCTGCGGGATTATTTTTTTCTAATTTAACAAAAACTCTTCCTGGTTGAATAATCTTTGATAATGTAATAATTGGAGTATTTCCTATTGACGTGTAAATCAAAAAATCACCTTCCATATGTTTGATTTTATTCCAGATTAGATTCAATACATAATCTTAAACTACTACAACTTTTTCTATGTTTTTAAATAGAAATATCTAAATGACAAAATCCGAGTTTATCGTATTGTTTAAGTCATAGTAATTAGAGGATGGACAATTGGTTTTTTTAATTTTCGCAGGTACTCCAACCGCCAAAGATTTAGGTGGCACATCCATTAAAACGACAGAGTTAGCACCTATGACCGATTCATCTCCGATGTATATGTGCCCAAGAACCTTGGCTCCAGCACCGATCATAACATTTTTACCAACTATCGGGTGCCTTTTCCCAGTGGTAACAGTTTTAGCTCCCAGAGTTACACCATGATAAATCAACGTCCCGCTACCTACACTCGCAGTTTCTCCAATAACAACACCAAAACCGTGGTCAATGACTACCCCAGGTTCAATATAGGCGGCAGGATGTATATCCATAGAATGTAATATCTTACTCAACACGTATATAATGTAAGCAATAGGATAAATCTTGTACCTATAAAAGAAATTAGAAAAACGGTAAGCCATCAACCCATGAAAAGGGATCGAAGTGAAAAAAGTTTTCCACTTGTTTTTTGCAACTGGATCCTTCTCTACGTACATATCTAAATCTTTTGATAAAGCTTTGAAAATTCTTCCAAAATCCCGAAAGAAATTTAAAATACCTCTCATACATTTCCTCCCCAATGAAATTAAATATTACAAAAATTGTCGCTATTACAACACTAATTATATCTTAATTTCTTTTCAAGAGAAAGATGATTTTCTAAATTACTGTTAACGGTTTGTCTCGGGGAGATAATTGAGTTAAGTTAACTTTTTGAACTCTTGAACTAAAAAACTGGCCCTTTTTTCATTTTTCTTTTCTTCTAATACTAATTCTTTGGGGGATAAGTAAACTATTATATTTTCTGACATTCTAGATAAAATTGAGCGAATTTTCCTAATATGTATCGTGATTAAATATTGATTTTCGAAAGAATAAGGCAATTTAAAAGATATTTTTGAATTGTTGTTTTCTTTGTAGATGTAGCTGTTCCCTTTATTTAAGAGTAAGTAGGCGATATTACTTTCAGAGAATGTTACATATAGTTTTGATAAAACTTTTTTTAATTCCTTTGTGTTGATTTCTTTTTCTTCAACAAAACTGTTTTGTGTTACCAACAAATTTTTATTGTAAGAAGGCATCGATGAACATATTTTGATGAATACACCGGGGATTCTTAGTACTATATCTTTTTTGTCTACACCAAGTTCAAGGATAGAACTTTTTTTCAAGAGTTTTAAAGACTTAACTATATGTCTGGCTGAAATAAACGGAATTTCTCTATGAAACTCCTCCCTGATATTTGCGTAAATGCTGTTCAATTTATAATAATTACTCAAATAACCAAAAATTAAATTATCGTTGAACGTAAAAAAGTCAATTACATCCCCTTCGTTGGCAGACGCAGAAACAAAATCGAGTTTATTTAGAAAAGCACCTATCTCTTTTTTGCTTAATAAAGTAAACTCTCTACTGACTTCGATTTGTTTGGTATCCATTTTTTCTATTTTACTGTTCAAGGTGATCCCTTGAATTTCAAAGGATATAAGCTTATTTTCTACAGTTATTTTAACCAAAGAATCGTCTTTTAATTTTGTATCCCTTATAATCCCCTTTAAGTATTGAATTGGAACGGAAGCAACTCCATCAAACGGAAGGAATTCTTTCGTAACGTTCAGATATATCTTGGCACATCCATCTGTCGCATAAATTTTAAGGGCTTTGTCATAATAAAAGTAAGCATTTCTGAAAGAAGGCTCAACGGAACCACAAAATGCATCAAGAAGTTTTGTAATAGTTTTTAATTCAACATAAGTCAACCAACCTTCCATTCATTTCATCCTCTAAAAAGTGACATTTGATTTGTTTCTGGTAAGTCTTTTAATACACCTAATTCTCTTAGAGTTTCCACGTTCGTTTTGTTACACCCACTCTTTGCAGCAAAATCTTCTATGGATTTAAAGCCATTTTCTCGTGATTTAATGATATTTTCTGCAGCTTTTTCGCCTAGATTCGGAACCTTTATAAAAGGCACAATAAGAGAATTTCCATCTATTAAAAACTTCTTTGAATCAGACTTGTACAAATCAACCATGGTGAAATTAAACCCTCTGAGCATCATTTCCAATGCTAACTCCAAAACAACCATTTCATTCTTTTTACGCACATCCAAATCCATATTACGGAGTTCAAAGATTCTTTTCTTAATGGCTTCTCGCCCGGAGAAAATGACTTTTAAGTTGAATTCATCACCTTTGACGGTAAAATACGTAGAATAAAAAGCTAACGGATAATGGACTTTAAACCATGCAATTCTAAAGGCCATACTAACGTAAGCAGCCGCATGCGCTTTTGGAAATAGGTATTTAATTTTTTGGCAAGAGATGATGAACCATTCAGGCACTTTTAATTCTTTCATTAGTTCAATATCTTCTTCGTCAATACCTTTGCCTTTTCTCACCTTTTCCATTATTGAAAAAGCACTTTTTGGTGGTGCGCCTTTAGATAATAAATAATTCATAATATCGTCCCTACAAGAAATTACATCATCTAAAGTTGCAACCTTTCTATCGATCCAGTTTTTAGCTATTCCGGACCATACATCAGTGCCATGTGATAAGCCTGATATTCTTACCAATTCAGAAAAGCTCTTCGGCCTTGTATCTTCCAACATCCTTCGAACAAAGGTGGTACCAAATTCTGGGACCCCTAACGTTCCAACAGTTGTACCCAATTCATTTTTCAAGTCTATTTTTAAAGCTTTGGTAGAAGAGAACAAACTCAAAGTTTTCTTATCGTCCATGGGAATAGCCATGGGGTCTACTCCTGTTAAATCAGACATCATTTTAATGAATGTTGGGTCATCGTGTCCAAGTGCATCTAATTTTACAAGATCGTTGTGTATTACGTGATAATCAAAATGAGTAGTTTGAACACTAGATTTAGAATCATTGGCGGGGAACTGAATTGGTGTATAATCGTAAACTTCCTCTTCTTTTGGCACTATCATGAGTCCCCCAGGGTGTTGTCCTGTTGTCCGTTTTACTCCTGTTATCGCCTTGACTATTCTCGTTATTTCACTATTCTTCACAATCCCTTGCTCTTCGCCATATTTCTTAGCGAAACCAAAGGCAGTTCTATCTGCAATTGTTGATATAGTGCCTGCCCGAAAAACATGGTCTTCTCCGAACATTTTTTCTATGTATTTATGCGCCATGTTTTGATAATCTCCAGAAAAATTCAAATCTATATCAGGTATTTTGTCACCTTCGAATCCCATAAATGTTTCAAAAGGAATATCTTGGCCATCTTTTTTCATTTTCGTTCCACATTTTTCACATTTTTTATCGGGAAGATCATAACCAGAACCTATTTTCTCATTATCAAAAAATTCTACGTTTTTACAATTTGGACATATATAATGAGGAGGTAGGGGGTTTATCTCCGTTATTCCCAGCATCGTAGCCACCAAAGAAGAACCAACAGAACCCCTGGAACCAACCAAGTATCCATCTTCTAACGATTTTTGTACTATTTTTTGAGCTATTAGATACAGTACCGCATACCCATGTTTTACTATGGATTCTAGTTCTCGAGTTAATCGTCTTTCAACGATTTCTGGTAAAGGATTCCCATATATCTCATGGGCTTTTTTCTTTGCAAGTTCTTCTATTTCTACTTCTGCATTCTCTATCTTTGGAGGATGTAGTTTGTTACTAAGTGGCTTTATTATTTCTATCTGATCTGCAATCTCATTAGTATTGGTTATGACAATTTTCTCGGCTATTTCTTTATCTCCGAAAATTCTTTGAGCTTCATCCACCATCTCATCCGTTGTACGCAAATATCTGTGTGTGGTGGAAGTCTTTCTCTTTTCTGCAACTTTTAATGCGTTGAAAAAGATTTGATCTTCTTTGTCTAGGTAATGGGCGTTTGAAACCATTACAACGGGCATGTTTAATTCGTTGCCAAGGTTATATATATCTTTATAAATCTTTTTTAAGTGGTCTTCTGAAATAGGTCTGTCTGATAAGGCATCCATTGGGGTTAATTCCAGATAGTCGTAAAATTTGGCGATTTCGATAATTTCATCATGAGATCCACCCCTGAGATAGGTCTGAAAGATTTCTCCTTCTTCTGCCCCACTACCTATCAACAAACCTTCTCTCATTCGGGATAATTCGCTTTTTAAAATTCTGGGTACTCTGTAAAAATATTTTACATGGGCATTTGAAACTAGTTTATAAAGGTTCTTAAGACCGGTTTTGTTTTTAACCAAAATAGTCATAGTACTTGGTCGGATTCTTTTAAAATCTATGAATTTTTGCAATTTTTCAAGATCTGACAACATTTCTACATTTTTCGGTTTCGCCATTTCTAAGAGTTTTAAAAAAACTAGACCTGTTATATTAGCATCTTCATGAGCCCTATGGTGCTCAAAACTCCCAAGCTTTAGCTCCTCCACTACCTTATCCAACCCATACCCTTTTAAAGTTAACAAGGATTTTGAAAGGGCTAAAGTATCTATATAGGTCTGTTCAAAGTGTTCGTTATAAACCTTTCTAACCCATTCTCGTAAAAAACGGTAATCAAAATCAGCGTTGTGGGCAACTAACACCGTACCCTCTATGAAACTCAAAAATTGAGGAAGAACTTCCTCTATAGGACTTTCAACTTCTAGCATCTGATTTGTTATACCCGTAAAATTACTTGTAAAGTTTGAGACAGGTTTTCTTGGCCTAACTAAACGATGAAACTTAGACACGATTTTCAGGTTCTTTATTTTTACAGCACCTATCTCAATTATTTCGTGCATAGCAGGTTCTAATCCTGTGGTTTCCAAATCGAAAACAACAAATTCAGTTTCACTTATTTTTTTATCTTCCGCAAGCAAACTTATAATGTTGACAAATTCATCAACGACATAGGCTTGCATCCCAAAAATAGGTTTTATACCTTCAACAACAGCTTTTTCATAGAATTCTGGAATACTCTGAACGACCCCAGAATCGGTTATAGCTACCGCTTTATGACCCCAATTTTTTATGGTCTTTACTACTTCCCCCACGTCGAGTAACCCTTCCATCGCACTTAGTTTTGAGTGTAAATGAAGCTCCACCCTTTTTGTGGGGTAGTTATCTTTCCTTTCAAGGGTTTCTTCTTTTAACTTAACTATATTCATAGGTCTAATTGCAAATTCATGACTAAAAGAATCGTAAAAAATAATACCTTCAATTAATACGTTATCTCCCTCATCTAATTCTTTGTTTAAATTATTAGCCGTTTCAGAAAAGGTTTTTACAACCGCTGAACTTTTTTTATCAGTAATATAAAGAGTAGATACAGGCCCTTTTTCATTGTACTCTTTGTAGAATATTTTCCCGTTAACTACAACGTTACTTCCTTCATTTGAAGGAAGCATCGATAACGGTAGTGGTACTTTTTTAAAATCCCTCCCCATAATTACGACCCTTTCGATTTCAGCTAATTTTTTCGAAGTATCAGAATCAGAAGATAAATTATTATCCTGGGAATCAGACCTGTCATAACCTTCATCAATAAAAGTGGGTTTTAAACTTTCATCTATAATGATTTCATAAAGGATTCTGCCACCGAGATATTTAAATAAAATATTATCCAATTCTTCTTTTTCCTTTGTTAATCTGTTTTTCACTATCGGCGAGTACGTTTTAAATACTATTTTGTTTTCTTGAGAATATTCAGGTTTTAAAAGTCTTAGATAATCTTTTAAACGATGATTCATTATCAATTGTTGCCAATTTCTAACAATAAATTCAGGTCCTTCATCATTTGTAAAAGAGATTTTGACATCTCTCTTGAGAAGTCTAGTAAAGAAAAGCTTCAATGAAGCTTCATCGATATCTTTACCTATCTTCTGTAAATTGATTTCTGCCTCTTCGTCTTTTACAATGATTTCTCCACTTAATTCAAAAGGAATAAAACCTACATTTTCCATCAAGAAATTTTTAATATCCTGCATTTTTGAAGCTCCTCCTAAAATTTCCATGACAAAAAGCTGTGGCTAATGCATCTGCTGCATCGTCAGGAGTTGGCGTTTTTTCCAACTTCAATAATAATTTTAAGGTTCTCTGTATCTGCCCCTTTTCAGCTCTTCCATATCCTGTAACAGCCTGTTTTATCTGAAAAGGTGTGTATTCATAAATTGGTATATTTTCTTTTTCTAAACAAAGTAGAATAACACCTCTAGCCTCTCCTACCTGTATAGCGGTTGCAACGTTTTTAAAGAAGTACAATTTTTCTACAGCAGATTCATCGGGCTTATACGTTTCTATTAAATTTCTAAGTTGTTCGTCTATGTTCAACAACCTTTTTGGAAGTTCGTCTTCTTTGCTGGTATATATTACACCATAATCAATTAAGTTGAAAATGTTACCTTTTTTTTCAAGGACGCCATATCCTATCCTTCCGTAGCCGGGATCTATTCCCAAAATTACCATTAAAACACACTCCAAATACATTCAATTTCTTCTATATCTTTGGGGATTTCTCTAGATAAATTTTCGCATCCATTCTCAGTTATAAGAAGATCGTCTTCTATGCGAACCCCTATGCCCTCTTCTTCTATATACAAGCCTGGTTCATTGGTAATAACCATTCCTGGTTTTAAAGGAATATTCTTATCTCCTACGTCATGGGTATCCAAACCTAAAAAGTGACTCACAGAATGAAAGTAATATTTTGAAAGTTCTTCATCGGAATGAATCAATCCTATTTTTTTACAACTTTCTGCTAACGATTTCTTCGCAATTTCATTCAATTCAAAAAGGGTTAAGCCTGGTTTGGCTTGTGACTGAACTTCTTTCTGGGTATTTAAAACAATTTGGTAAATTTCTGCTTGTCTTGGAGAAAACTGTCTAGTTATGGGAAAAGTTCTTGATATATCCCCACTATAGTAATTATATTGTGCCCCCAAGTCCAACAATACTAGATCGCCCTCTTGTGTTTTTCGGTTGTTTGCAGAGTAATGTAAAATCGTAGAATTTGGTCCCGAGGCTACTATTGGTTTGAAAGCGAAATCTTTTACCCCATTTTTTCTTAAAGAAAAATCAAAATATGCCTCCAGTTCGTATTCGTACATTCCAGGCTTTGAATTTTTTATTATGTTCAAAATCCCTTCTCTTGTAATTTCGATGGCTTTCTTAATATTATTGATTTCTTCTTCATCTTTAATAGTTCTCAATTCCGCTATTTTTGTTGAAACATCTTTTATACTAACATGTGGAAATAATCTTTGTATTTCTTGAGCAATTAGCTTTTCTTTTGTCATATGCTCCCAATGAGGAGATTTTAAATACAAATATACATTTTTAATATTAGACCTCGATAGGGTGTCTCCAATATATCCATTTAATTCATCCAAAAAAAATATATCTTCTTGTTGAATTTTACTAAACTTAGAACAATGTTCTTTACTTGGTTTTTCACCAACCCACCTAGCTAACTTTGGATCGTTTCTTTCTATGAATAGTTTTTCAACTGTTTTTGCTTCGGTTTTGCAAATTACTAAATAAGCGTTTTCTATATCCAAATCAGTAAAATAATAGAAGTTTCGATCCGGGGTGAAGCTATAGGTTTCGTCTGCGCTTTTTACTGGACTCTTTCCTGAGTAAAGAATCAACATCGAACTTTCTTCCAAACTGTTGCTTATTTCTTCTCTTCTACTTTTTACATCAGCCATATTGATCCCTCCTAATCCCAAAAAATATATGTCTTTTGAAACTCTAAAACAACTTTAGCGACCCTTCGCTCCGTTCCCCACCCTTATTTTATTTCTAAAATGTCTACAAAAAAAGATATGTTTTAAATCTACTCTTTTTATTATAACATTAAAATGTAGGACTTTCACTCTAAAGAAATAACTTTTTTAGACGATTATATTTTAGAAGTCAGAAAAAAGGAGTGAATACAATGTTTGATGATGAGAATATAAAGTTGCGAATAAGTGGTGTCAAAACTGATAATTTAGATATTCCAGCAGATAAGTACAATACTTTTGAAGAGATGGTGCAAGATTATATTAGCAAAACACAAGGCGTTTTAACTAAAATAAAGATCAATGAAAAAGAAATCCCTTTAAATTATTACGATGAAATAAAAGATTCTTTTTTTGAAGGTGGAGAAGAGGTAGAGTTGGAATTCACATCAAAAAAAGAAGTTTTGTTCGATCTTATCTCTCAATCACTCGAATACATTAGAAAGGTTAGGGAAAATTTAGAAAGGGTTTCAAAAGAAGTCTTGTTGAATACAAATGAAGGGCATACAATGCTTAACAGTATTGCAGAAGGTTTGCAAGCACTATTAGACGTCATAGAACAGACACGAGCTTTCAGTGAGGAAGATTTTTACAACCCAGGAGATTTAAACGAGGTACAAAATGTCGTCCAACACATAATTAGATCTCAAGGGAATCAAGATTATTTGGAGCTTTCAGACATCATTGAATTCGATTTCGATGGAGTTTTGTCAACCTTTGAAACGATTTTAAAAAATGCTCAAAAAACTCTTGAAAAAAAAGGGGTGTAATTTGAATGTACAATAATAATCAAAACGCTAACTATTATTTTGAAAATGGTATAAAAACAGCTAGTCCCGCAAAATTAGTCGAACTTTTGTATCAAAATTCGATAGAAAGAATAAATAAAGCAATAAAAGCCATTGAAAGTAAAAATTTTTCCGAGGCTAATAAACAGATTATAAGAGTGGAAGACATAGTCACAGAACTTAACGTTTCGTTAAATCTTGAAAAAGGTGGAGAGGTAGCTAAAAATCTCAGAGCACTTTATAATTACATGTATCAAAGATTGTTAGAATCAAATACCAAAAAGGATATTGAAATCTTAAAAGAAGTAAGATCTTTACTACAAGAGCTTTTAGATACCTGGAAAGAGTTGTTGAAAAAAGAAGCCAAAACTTCCCGCGAGTTAAACGCCAAATCTGTCGATCCTAAATTTGATCTTCAATATTAAATTAAAAAATTCAAAAACCCTCCAAAATCATATACGCCTGTTGGAGGGTTTTTGTTTAATCAATTTTGAAATCTATCCCATCGTAGATCTTCAACATCTTTATTTCGTGAAGTGATGGCTCCAAAAGCCTTTCTTCAAGAATTTTATCGGTATCTATACTTACCTGTGCAATTACGTCTTCTTCGTCTCCCAATTTAATCAGGGTATCTCCATGTGGATCTACAGCTATGGAATTTCCACAAAAAGGAATCGAATCTTCAGAGGGTTTACCAACGGCGTTTACCCCGATTGCAAACAGTTGATTATCTTGTGCCCGGGCGGATGTTCTTACCTCTACTAATTTTTCAAAACCTTTTGGAACAGCAGAGGTAATTATTAGTATTTGTGCCCCTCTAAGAGCCATTATCCTATATAATTCTGGAAAAGCATGATCATAACAAATTGATAAACCGATTTTTATACCTTTCCAATCTATTATCTCTATAGACGTTCCTTCGGAAAGTCTAAACTTTTCTTTTGGAAAAACAAATATTTTTCTATATTTACCAAGTAATTTACCTGAATCATCTATTAAAATCGAGGTATCGTAATACTTCCCAATTATTATTGGGTCTTTTTCTAAAATGTTTGCAACAATAGAAACGTTGCATTTCTTTGCAATCCTTATAACTTCTTGGGTAGTTTCACCTTCTGGTATAATTTCGGCAAAATCTTTGGCGTAATTGTTAATACTTTCAAGATCGTATCCTATGTTAAAAAACTCTGGTAGGATGTATAAATCCGCTTTTTTTACTTCTTTTGAAATCAAAGAATCTAGCTTTTTAAGGTTGGTTTCTTTGTCGTTTAATTTTGAGTTTAATTGCACTAAACCAAATAATTTTCTCATCATGATTTCCCCCTTTAAAAAATTGCAAAGATTCAAACTACCTAAGAGTAGCCAATAAAAATTCTATACCTCTCCGCTTTATTCTGACATCGTTCAACTCTACAATTATATGTTCTATTTTTGAAGGATCCACACGTTCAATCTTAGATCTGTTATATAACGAGGATAACTCTAATTCTAGCGCCTTCCTCATTAATTTATACTTTTCAAAAAGCAATACATACCTGTTAATACCTTGACTTTCTTTCATTTTCTTTTCTAAATCTTTTATATGTTCTTTAAGATCTTTGGCTTCTCTTTCCATATTATTTATTATATCTATATCGGGTTTTGAAAGATCTTCAGAGATATCCCACGTAAATTTAGGATATACGATGTTAACTTTTGAGCCTTGATCATCAGAACAAATATTAAAAGATAGCATGGGTATTTTTAAAGTTAATATCTCTTTTGGCTTAATTGTTCCATCGAATTCTTCTAAATCTTGCTCTAACAAATCTGTTTTTACGACTTTCTGAGGTAATTTTATCCCTTTTTTCTTGTGAGTAGGATTAAAAAACCGTAGGGTTATCCCCTCTTTGTCTATTGAAGGTTTTATATTCACAAATTCTATATTTTCATCCACTGAAGAATAGAATTTATGAACCACCCCGGCCTGGTTTTCTAAATCTGAATTATTATTATGTTTATAAAACAATAAAGGAGGATTGATAAAGGAATTTTTGTATTTCAAAAAATCATCTTTAGGTGATAGACAAAAAGCAGTTTCGATTTTCATTTTTCTTTTTACTTCGGCTCCAGGAGTGTACATTACGGGGCCAGCATCTCCTGTTCTTCCTTTTACATTTTCGAGAGAAAGCCAACTTACAGATCTTAATAAAATTAAAGAAACAGCTTTTTCTAGGGATTTCGTAGAATGTGTGGTATAACTATAAATTCCTTTGGCCATAAAGGTTGCAAAATAGTCATCTTTTTCTAAGCCAACGTAGTCCTTCATAGGAAACACGTTATTAAAAGAGATTTCTCTTGCAGCAACTAAAAACTTTTTCATTTCTTCTTCTGGTTCCTCATATTTTACTTCATATGGTCTTTTTACAGAATCAAAAGGTACACCCGCATTTATATCTCCATCTCCAATTAAAGATAAAAGTAATCCATAATCTGATCCTTTTCCCAAAGATTCAATTTCGATGTTGATATAGGGCAATTCTGAAAATGTCAAATAAAGGGTGAAGTTAACTTCGTTGCTGGTAAAATCAAGAGCTATTTTGGAATAATTATCTGACTGTGCTTTCAATCTCATTCCTGAGAAAGTTAAGTTCAACTCTTTATCAAATGCAGAAGAGTATTCATCACCCTTATCTTCTACCAAAACAGGTCTGATTAAATAATCGTTATTTTCCTTTTTAATTCTAAGCTTCCCGTTTTCAACGAATGCTTTGAAATGTTCATTCTCCCAATGAAAACTATTTATTGGTTTTTCTAAATAACTTACTTTATACTTTTTTAAATTTACTTTTGATATACTTCCTGACGGTGCAGAAAATCTATAAAGGGTTTCTTTATTTTCAAATAATACGGGTATTTCCTGAGGATTCAAGTTTAGACAAGTATAACCTAAAGGTAAAATCTGGCCTACCTTATCCAAAACATTATTTAAAGTTGATTCAAAAATCTCTTTGATTTTATAGTATCTTTCTTCCATATCTTCATGAATCTGATCTACTCCTACTCCTCCTATGCTGTCGTGGACTAGGTTCATTATTAAATATTCCCAAGCCTTTTGTATCTCTTTATCGTCTTCAGAATTGTCTGCGATAGCAATTAATGGTTCTAATACCTTAGAGAGCATATATTCAGAATGCCAATTCATAATTTTTAAATACTGCCTTGTTGATAAACTTCCTGGAAATGTCGAAACAACGCTTCCATCAATTAGCTCACCAACGTATTTTTCTATTAAAGAAGGGTCTTCTTGTTTAAAATATCCTTGTATAAACTCATCTGGAAAAACCGTTTTTAATTCTCCATCAGTGGGATCTTCTGGAACAGGATCCAAGTCGTATCCGTTTAGTAAAGGAAGATAATTAGTTTTCGAATATGTTTTTAGCTTGTTAATTTCCAACTCCAATCTTTTTTCCATAACTTCTGGATAATCTTTCAACCTCATGATATTCCTATAACTATCGATTAAAAATATTCCATGAATTTTGCTACCATCGGAACTGCTCCAAGTAAACCCGATTTTTGGAAATTTCATTTTTAAACCTCTCCAGAGGAAACAACCTTCTATTTCACATTTAGAATTAATTTGTGCAACTTGAGACGAAAAGCCAAAATTATCCAATAACCAACCTACATTCATCACATTTCCATATTTTTTAGCCTCTTGTCTACCCAATATAATATTTCTGATTGAGCTTTCTTCAGAGACTCTCCAATCAATTTGTCCATAGTATGGGCCAAAGGCTATATTTTTAGAGTATTTTTTCAATTCGTCCTCTGCTTTTTTTCTTTCTTCTCCTTGAAAATTACTTAAATAATCTTTCACTAACAACATTTGTCCGTCTAAAACAAACTTGTATTCAGGATTATTATCAATTAACTCGAAGAGTTTTTGAAATAAACTAGGTAACATTTTTTTTGTTATATCCGCAGGAGCGAACCATTCTCTATCCCAATGTGTGTGTGAAATGATATGGTACATCTCTTCGCCTCCAATTATCCTTTAATTGAACCAGCCTGTATCCCTTGTAAGAGTTGTCTCTGAAAAAATATTATAATTATCAAAATTGGGATCATACCAATTACAATGGCGGCACTAAGTAAACCCCAATCTATACTGTAAAGTCCCAAGAATCTGTACATTGCAACTTGGAAAACAGTCTTACTGGGAGAACTTATTAAAATCATAGGTAAAACGAATTCATTCCATGCAAATCTGAAGGTAAATATAAAAGATATACTTAAACCTGGCCAAGATAAGGGCATTATTACCTTCGTAAATCTTTGCATGGTTGTGGCACCATCCAGAGCTGCTGCCTCTTCTAAAGAAACGGGAATGGTATCAAAATGGTTTTTGAGAATAAAAATATTCAAGGGTATTATTAAAACCTGATAAGCCAGGATTACTCCCGCATATGTATCTAATAAACCCATCCTCTGAAATATCAAATATAATGGGATTGTGTTCATCGTAATAGGTATCATAAAAATTCCCATCACTCCGGCTAAAAGTTGCTTTTTCCCTCTGAACTTGTACCTTGAAAAGGCAAAGGCAGCTAACGCAGAAATTATAACACATAGTAGGGTTGCTGGAACAGCTACTATAATACTATTCAGAAAACTTCTCATCATTTGTTCATCTTGAAGAAGCAATTGATAATTTTGAAAGGTCACTTCTTTAGGAATTAAAGTAGGAGGGAATGATCTTGCTTCCTCCGCTGTTTTCAACGAAGTAACAAACACCCAAAATATAGGCATTACCGTGTAAATAGCGAATAGAACAAGAATGATAAATAGTATAGCTCTAATTGTTTTATTCTTTTTGGTCATGCCTCCTCACCCCTCAATGCTCGTAGATAAAGGAAAGAAACCGTCAAATTTATAATAAGTAGAACTATTCCTATTGCCGCACCAATAGACAGATTACCTTGTTCAAAACCTTGTTTATACATATACAAAGAGGCTGTTGTAGTAGACATTAAAGGCCCTCCTCCTGTCAATACCAATTGAAGATCAAAAAGGTTTACACTCCACATAGAAGTAAGGATTAAATTTATCCCCAAAAAAGGCGCCAACAAAGGCAACGTTATATTGAAAAAACTTTGAAGTGGGTTAGCACCATCAATTTTAGCGGCCTCATACAAACTTCTATCGATTGTCAACAACGAGGATTCTTGAAAAAGTATAGAAAACGGTGTACCAAACCATATATTAGCTATCAATAAGGATATCAAGGCCATATTTGGATCTGATATCCAATTTACAGGCTGCATTCCTAACCTCATAAGCATACCGTTTATCAATCCAAAATAATCGTTGTACATCCACTGCCAGGAAAATCCAACGATAGTGGCTGACAAAAGCCATGGAAGTATAAAAAGAACCCTAAAAAATTTAGTCCCCCAAACTCTTTCAATTAAAATCCTCGCTATTAAAAAACCTATAAAAATTTGAAAAAATACCGATCCTAAAACAAAAAAGAGTGTAACTTTCAAAGATTGTAGGAAATATTCATCTTGAAAAATTTTTACCCAGTTTTGGAAACCAACAAAAGGCCAAACGTCATTTATATTAGTAGTTTTTACATCATGCATCGATATGGTTAGATTCCAAAATACAGGAAAAATCATTAAAAAGAACATTATGGCCAAAGCAGGTAGTAACAATAAAAAAGGCATCCACTTTTTCTTTTGCATTGGTTCACCACCTCCGTCTATTCTTTACTAAAAGCAGCCTCCTTTAACCAAGGAGGACTGCTCTGTTAAATTTTTACTTTTCAAAGAATTTCCTTAGAAAATCAAAATTTCTTCAACCTTCTTTGAGGCGTTTCTCAAGGCATCTTCCGGAGTTTTTACGCCGTAATAGACTTCTTCTATCGCTATTCGCAGTGCCTCGGCTATTTGTGGATATTCAGGAATATTTGGTCTTCCTTTTCCTATCTCTACCGCCTTCATAAGATCTTCGAAGAAGGGTATCTCACTTTCAAGAGTAGATTTGTAAGGATCTTGTTCGGCTATGGTTTTTTGAGTGGGCAAGTAAACGTATTTAGCCAAAACAGGGGTCAAAACTTCTGGATCAAGCATGATAGTCATCAATTCCCAAGCTAACTCGGGATGTTCGGATGTTGAAGGAATAGCCAACAGCCAACCCCCCATCATTGTGGAACTTTTCATACCCTCTTCAGGAACTGGAAATCCAGGAATCATACCAATTTGATTGAAGTCAAATCCTTCAGGAAAGTTCCCTAGCAACCAACTTCCTTCGATCATTACGGCGAATCTCTTATCAGCAAATTCTTGGCCCCATTGATGCTGAACTTGTGGCCTTATACCTGCCTCTACCTGATCTCTCAAGAAAGCTAGTGCCTTTATCCCTGCCTCGCTATAAAAAGCTGGGTAATACTCCCCATCTTTTTGTTCGAGAATTTCTCCACCATTCATCCATAGATATGGGAACCACATATCAGGCGAATGACCAGCACCAACCAAATGCATCGGTAATATACCCTTTTTCATAGTAACAGGAGCTAATTTCTTGTAGGCCTCTATGTATCCATCCCAAGTTTTCAGCATTTCAGGATCTACGCCTGCTTCTTCTAACAAATCTTTCCAATACCATGTTACCCGTACGTCTGTCCAAGACCAGATACTGTAAAACTTGTCATCAAATTTTGAGCCTTCCACATTTGCAGGATAAAATTCACCAATTCTTCCCCAAGAGTTAACTTCTTCCGTAATATCTTTTAGGAAACCTGATTGTGCAAACTCTCCTAACCATATTTGATCGATTGAAACTAAGTCTCTTGGAGTTTTTCCAGCCGTTAAAGTGATAAGTTTAGACCTTGTATCATCATAGGGGAGCACTTCGTACTCCATCGTGATGTCCATCTCTGGATGTCTTTTGTTTAACTCTTCTAAAGCCGCTGGTATCAACTCGTTCCACCTATCTGCTGGAGCGGCGAATGTGCCAGTTAAAACAACCTTTTCCACCGCTAACGCCATGCTTGAAAAAATCATAACAAACAACACAAAACTTACTAAAACCTTCTTGCTCATCTTGATCCCTCCTCACTTGATTTTTTGCCCGGTTGAATCTCGCCATACAAGTTCAACAGGCAAAGTAATTTTGAAATCCTCGCTATTATTTTCACCTTGGATGATTGAAACTAAGTATTTTGCCGCAACCTCACCCATATTTCGTAAAGGTTGCCTTACAGTAGTAAGATTTGGGAATATACTTTGCGCTATTGGTCTATCATCAAATCCATATAATCTCACTTTTTCAGGTACTGAAAGACCTCTTACTTGCAAGGCTGTCAAAGTACTTACGGCCACGATATCGTTACAACAAAATATAGTATCCACATGGTACTTCAAACATTTGTCTATAGCCCTGTCCATCTCATTCTTCCCAACTATTTCGCTATAAACGGGAATATTATGCTCTTTACAAGCATCGGACATTCCGTTATATCTTTCTTTCACAGAACTAATAGAAAAATCTTCTTCAGAGAAAAACATGGTAGATTTTACTGTTGAATTTTGAATAAGCTCTTTTGTTAAGTTATATGCACCTAAGTAATTATCAGACTGAACAAGTGGTTTTCTAATATTGTTAACGGTTTTATCTACAAAAACCATAGGAACCTCTTTTTTTAATAACCTTTTGAAAATTTCATCTTCTACTAATTCTTTTGTGGGAAGGATTATATATCCTTTAGGGTTAGAAGAGAGAATATATTTCATTTTTAATTTCGTTATAGCGGAATTAGAATCTATGAACTGAACGAAAGGTTCGTATTCTGTGTTGTGATAAGCCTTCTCTATCCCAGCTAATATCTCAAAAGACAAATATTCATGTGAAATCGGAAGAACAACACCGATCTTGTTTTTTTCTTGCATCGGACTTGAAGATGACCCTTTTATAGGGGAGACAAACGTCCCCAAGCCCTGAATCCGATAAAGGTAACCTTCAAAAACTAATTTATCGAGTGCTTTTCTGACAGTTTCTCTACTTACTTTAAATTCCTTGGCTAAAGCCTTTTCGGATGGTATCTGTTCATCAGGTTGGTACGTTCCGTTTTCTATATTTGCTATCAAAAACTCCTTTATTTTTTCGTATTTTGGTTTGTTATTCATATTCTTTCACTCCCTATGTACGTACATGTCTAGACATATTATACCAATACATTTTAAATAAACAAAATCCGATTAACGGCAACTACATCCATTTAGAGGTAATTATTTGCGATTAGATGGATTTATCTCCATTTTTTAAAGAATTAGAAAAAATCATTAAAATAATAGTATAATTAAAAAACCTGAGGTTCTCTTCCAAAAAGTG
>NZ_JALY01000167.1:0-12794 GCF_002924615.1 Petrotoga halophila DSM 16923
CCTTCGCCCCGCTCCCCACCCATAAGGAAAGGTATGGTAAACCTTCACCTCGCTCCCCCCTAAGGAAAGCTATGGTAAGTCTTCGCCTCGCAGCCCAACCATAAGGAAGGGATCTGCGGTCCATGTATCCCACAGCTTTGGTGATTAAGCTTGCTCTTTCAACTTTTCTTTAAGGTATTCTAAAGCTAATATATATCCATAGAATCCTAGTCCAGATATGACCCCATCACATGAAGAAGAAGTAACAGATATTTGCCTAAAACTTTCCCTTGCCATGATATTTGTTAGATGAACCTCCACTTTTGGCACATTTACAATTTCTAAGGCATCTCTTATCGCATAAGAATAATGGGTATAAGCACCGGGATTGATTATTAAAGCTTCAAAATCCAATTTTTGAATTCTATCTATGATTTGACCTTCCGAGTTGGATTGAAAAAACTCCACATCTATACTATTATTTTGTGCAAAATGGTTTATCTGGTTTTTTAAGTCTTCGTAGGTTTCACTTCCATAGATATCTTTAGGACGTTTCCCCAGCATATTCAAGTTAGGACCGTTTATTATAAGAATCAAAAGATTTCACCTTCTTTTATTTTGATTTTTTCAATAATAAAATTTCCTGGTGCTTTTAAAATTGGCATCTTTATTTTTTGATTTGCCCCTATTTTTTTGTCGTTTGATAAATAATAATATATGTCTTTTTCTTCTATTTGAATGTTTTTAACTTTTTCAGGAACAAGTGTTTCTAATGTGTCTTTAATTTCTAGATACTCTTTTTCTTCCAAATATTTTTTCTTGTAAAAAAATTCTATTTCTTTGATCAAACCCCATCCTACCGATAAGCCATGTGCAATGCCTGTAGCGGCTTCAAAGGTGTGACCTAAAGTGTGTCCAAGATTCAAACAACTTCTCAACCCCGTATCTTTGAAGTCTTGTTCCACTATACGAAGTTTTTCCTCTACGGATCTTTTAATAAAAAAAGATAATTTATATAGATTCCTATTAAGTATCTCGTGCATATTCTCTTTAAAATACTCATAAAAATCATTTCCTGAGATCAATGCCATTTTATAACCTTCGATTAAACCTTCTATGAATGTTTCGTCATTTAAGGATAATATAGAAAGTGGATCTATAATCACTTCTTTGGGTAAGTTTATTGTCCCCACGACATTTTTGTATTTTTTGAAATCTATTCCATTTTTTCCTCCTATTGCAGCATCGATCTGAGAAAGAAGTGTGGTAGGGTAAAAAGAAAAGTTCATTCCTCTTTTGTAAGTGGAGCCAACAAAACCTGTAAAATCAGTTATAGTTCCTCCGCCAATCCCAAGGAGTAAGTTATCTCTAGAGACATTGTTTTCAAGTAGATATTCGTAAGCCCTTATTACAAAAGAGATGTCTTTTGTTTTTTCTCCGTTTGGTAAGACAAGTTTTTTCTGTGGTAGGTACTCTCCGTATAGTTCATTGACCTTTTCGCTGGTAAAAACTATGGAATCTGGGGGGAGAGACTTTAGACTTCCTGCATTTATTGATACTTTTTGAAAAGATGAATCTATTTCAGCATCGTTTTTGATATCGTATTGGTAGAGGATTTTAGCAACTGATTCCCATTCGGTCAAATTTGTGATATCGACCGTTTTGAATTGTTCGTATAATTCTTTTCGATCTTGGTATATCTTTATAATATTTTCTTTGTTGTTTGCTAGAACGGGTCTATTTTCTAAACTTACACGATCTTTAAGCTTTTCAGGAGCGACACTCAGGTATATGGCATTTTCTTTTTTCAATATGGTTCTATTTTTAGCGTTTAAGATTATTCCTCCCCCAGTTGATACGACTATGGATTGAGTGTTTTCTGCTAATTTTTCGAGAATGTCGTTTTCCAATTTCCTGAAGTATTCTTCACCGTATCTTTCAAAGATGTCTTTTATTTTAAGATTTTCGTTTTTTTCGATTTCTTCATCTATGTCGATATAGGGTATGGAAAGCACTTTTGAAATCTTTTTTGCGAGGGTCGTTTTTCCAGATCCCATCATTCCTACTAAGAAAATTTTCATCGAATATCACCATATTTCTTGAAGTATCTGTCTTTTATGAGTTCAATATTATCGTTTCCAAATCCGTCTATAATTTCTTCCATTAATATAATAGCAAGGGTACATTCTGTTATTACCGTCGCAGCAGGAATAACAACAGAATCAGATCTTATGTAAGGTGCTTCTTTTGGTTCTTTGGTTTTAAGATCCACAGAAGGAAGAGGATTTGCAAGTGTAGAAATAGGTTTGAAGTATGTAGTGACCATTATATTTTCTCCATTGGTTATCCCTGCTTCTATGCCACCTGCGAAATTCTTGGTTCTGCGTATATCACTATTTTCCACTTTGAAAGGATCTTGGAATTCAGATCCAGGTATACTTACATCTTCTTTGCCTATAAAAACCCCTTTCACAGAAGGGATCGACATAAAGTATTTTCCTATTTTTGAATCAACTCTGTTCAAAACATCGGCGTAACTTCCCAATCCCGGTTTCACATTTGTGGCGAATGTTGTTACACTGCCTCCCAAGGTGGTTGCTTTTTTTAGAGCATTTTCTTTGATTTCTTCCATCATTTTTACAGAAATATCTTCAAAAGGACATTGAACTTCTGATTCATTTCTTTTTTGGATATAGTAAGTGAAATCTTTTTGGATTTCTTCAAACCTTTCTTCTTCGACACTAACTTTTCCAATCGATTTTACAAAACTCGTCGTTGTTATATCAAAATTTTCAAGAAATTGTTTGGCAACGCTCCCTATCGCAGTAAGTACACTTGTCCAGCGTGCGCTGTTCCTTTCCGTGTATATATTCAAATCATCTAATCTGTATTTATACCAACAAGAATAATCCCCATGCCCAGGTCTTGGAATATGTCTTTCTTCTTTAATAGGATTTTTTGCTTTGTTGTTTATGATTAAAACCAGCGGAGCCCCAGTAGTTATTCCTTCCCATAATCCCGAAACGATGATTACTTCATCTTTTTCTAATTTCATCCTGTTCCCACGACCGTACCCTAACTGTCTTCTTCTTAGATCTGTGTTTATTTTTTCTATATCTATTTTTAATCCTGCTGGTATTTCTTCTATTAATCCAATCATCTGTGAACCATGTGAGTCTCCAGCTATATTTACTTGCATTTTATTCACCTCTAGCAAAAGTTTTAAAAGTTTCATCGAATATTTCTAGGGTATAAATATGCCATATCTTCAAATTTTCTACTGCCTGATGGTACCAAAAAGTGCGTCCATCTATACATTTGATATTGTTTTCTTTTGCAATCTTTTGGAGAGGGGTATTATTGTAAACAATATCGTAAATTAAAGATAGATTGGAAAGACCTCTAACTTCTAAATTAAATGATTCTCCAAACATTCCAATAGAAGTGGCGTTTATGAAGGTTTTAGAAGTACGGATTATGCTTTGTAGGTGGTCAAAAGATTCCATTTTTATATCTATTTTTGACAAGAAAATCTTTTTCAATTTTTCAGCTTTTTCAACCGTTCGATTCACAAGAAACAACTTTTTTATGCCCATTTTGTATAAAGCGTAGATGATGGATTTACTCGCACCACCCGCTCCAACTAAGACGATCGGTTCTTTCAGCATTGATGGATTTAACGAGTTATAAAAGCCTTTCCAATCTGTGTTGTAACCTTTATTGTTGAAAATGCAGTTAACCGCATTTATTTCTTTAGCTTCTTCTACTGGTTCTACATATTTAATCACTTTTTCTTTGAATGGAACAGTAACGTTGAGTCCGTCGTAAGAATTAATATATTTATTAATTTCATCGTCAAAATTATCAGGTATTATGACTATATCTTCATATACAGCATCGATATTAGCTTTTTTAAAATATTCATTAAAAACCTTTTTTGATAAGCTTTCTTTGTGAGGGTATTCTAATAATCCGAATTTTTTCATCTTTTGCTCCTTATCTTCTCAAAAATCTCTGTAAATTCCGGGAAAGATATATTCACACATTCAAAATTATCAATTTCTATAGGATTATCTGCTATCAAACCGGCTATAGCCAGCGACATTGCTATTCTATGGTCGTTGTAACTTTCACAAGTACAGTTTCCCTGTATTTTTTGACTTCCGATTATATCAAAACCGTCTTCTTTTTCTAAAACATCAATGCCTAGTTTTTTTAATTCTCTGGTGATTGCTTTTATTCTGTCTGTTTCTTTGTAACGTAATTCTTTTGCGTCTTTTATTGTTGTTTTTCCTTTTGCTTGGGTAGCAGCTATCGCCAATATGGGGATTTCGTCGATAATCAAAGGAATCATCTCACCTTTTATTTCAACACCCTTTAACGAACTACTTTTTACGAGCAAGTCCCCAACTGACTCATTGTTTAATGTTTTTTCGTTGATGATATCTATATCCGCTCCCATCATCTTCAACACAGATAATATACCTGTTCTGGTTGGGTTGATTCCTACATTTTTTATTAATAGAGTAGAGTTTTTGGTTATAAGGGCAGCAACTATGAAAAAGGATGCAGATGATATATCACCTGGCACAAAGAACTCCCGACCTTTTAAATTGTTAGTGAGACCTTGGATAACAACGGTTGTATCTTTTTGAATGATATCAGCACCAAAATATTTTAACATCCTTTCAGTATGATCACGAGATTTGGCAGGTTCTATTACCTTAGTTTCTCCTTTTGCATACAAACCAGCCAACAAAATTGCAGATTTAACTTGGGCACTTGCAACTGGGGTTTTATAAACAATGGGGGATATATCTTTCGTCCCCAATATTGTGATGGGAGCAAACTCGCCATTTTTCCTCGCAAAAAAACGTCCACCCATTTTACTTAGTGGATCTATGACTCTTTTCATAGGCCTTTCCCTCAAAGAGTCGTCCCCTGTAATTACACTGTAAAAATTTTGAGCAGATAACACACCCATCATTAAGCGCGTTGTTGTACCAGAGTTTTTTGCGTTTAGAACGTTGGATGGTTCAATGAAATTATCTTTTCCCTTACCCTCTACAATTACCTCATCTTTGCTAATTTGTTTAATATCGGCGCCTATTGAATTTAATATATTTAACGTACTTAAGGTATCTTCAGAACTTAAAAAGTTGTGTATTTTTGTTTCACCTTCAGCGAGGGAACCAATGATTAGTGCCCTGTGTGATATTGATTTATCACCTGGTAGAGTGATCTCTGCATTTATATTTTCTGTTGGAGTTACTTCAATTTTCATCTTTTCCTCCCAATATTGAGTTTTTTTGCCTTTACAACTCAAATTTACTGATTTTGATCAAGTCATCTTTTATTTCTTTGTATTTATCTTCGATTAAATTCTTTTTGAAGGCAGTTAACTCTTTTTCAAAATTCTCTATGGCACGCAGTATATTCTCTTTGTTTTGTTTGAATATATCGATCCACATTTGGGGATCGCTTTTTGATAATCTTGTTGTGTCTTTAAAACCAGTTCCGACTAATTTTAGATAATTTTTATTATCTTCTTTTAAATTCATCAGAGTTTTTACTAGATAATAAGAAATTATCTGAGGCAGATGACTTGTTGCTGAGAGAATTTCATCGTGAGTTTCGGCATCTATTATTATTGGAATGGCTCCGATTTTTGTGATCAACCTTTCAAACTTATTAAAATATACTTGATCACAATTTGCGCTTTTTATCAATATATATTTTTTCCCTTTGAATAAATCCGCCTTGGCGTTTAATGGACCAGACTTTTCGGATCCTGCCAATGGATGACCGCCTATGAAATTGATCCTTTTGTTTTTGAAAGTATCAAAGAGTTGCATAATTTTATATTTCGTACTACCAACATCGGTTACAACTGTATTTTCTTTTGCTAGACTAATTGTATCATGTAAAATACTTTTTGTACTTTCTACAGGCGTTGCAAAAATTATTAAATCTGCTTTTGAAATATCTGATATTTTCGCAGGTTCATCGATAGCTCCTAACTTTAAAGCTTCTTTTAAAGAATTATTATCGATATCGTATCCAATGATAGTACTTATTTCTTTTGTTTCTTTAAAGGCTAGAGCTAATGAAGTTCCAATCAATCCAGTGCCAATGATTATGGTGGTGTCGAATAACATTAATCGTTCCTCCAATACAATGTTGTTTGTATCTCAGGCTAAGATTTTACTGTCTATTTCTAATAAGGCTTTTATTTGATCCATTAATTCACTGAATTGCTCAAAATTCAGAGATTGTTTCCCATCTGAAAGGGCGTTTTGAGGATCTGGATGCACTTCTATTATTAACCCATCAGCGCCGGCGGCTACAGCAGCTTTTGATAGAGGAGCGACGTATCTCCAATCCCCACTAGCGTGACTGGGATCAATTATAATAGGTAAATGACTGTATCTTTTGATTACAGGTATTGCACTGATGTCCAAGGTATTTCTCGTTTCATCAGTAAATGTTCTAATTCCTCTTTCACACAATATAACCTGGCTGTTCCCTTCAGAAATGATATATTCTGCCGACATTAAAAATTCTTTGTATGTAGCTGATAAACCCCTTTTAAGTAAAACTGGTTTGTTGAGCTTACCTACTTCTTTTAAAAGTGCAAAATTTTGCATGTTTCTTGTTCCTATCTGTAAAATATCGGTATATTTTGAAACCAACTCGACCTCTCTGGTGTCCATAACTTCTGTAACTATCTTTAGACCAGTTTCTTCACTAACTTCTTTTAGAATCTTCAGGCCTTCTTCTTTTAAGCCTTGAAAAGAATATGGAGAAGTTCTTGGTTTATAAGCCCCCCCTCTTAGGAATTTAACCCCTTTTTCTTTTAAGAATAGAGCGGTTTCTAAAACCTGTTCTTTACTTTCTACTGCACAAGGTCCCGCGATCGTTAAAAAATTTTCCCCTCCTATTTTTATCCCTCCTATGTCGTATATTGAGTCTTTAGATTTGAATGTTCTACTTGCTAATTTGAAAGGTTGAGTTATTTCTACAACCCTTTCAACTCCTGGGAAAGTTTCGATGTTGTTTAAAATGTATTCCCTGTCACCTTCCCCTACTACCCCAACAATCGTGTGATTTTCTCCTTTATCAGGATGAGCTTTAAAACCTACTTCTTCCACCTTTTGAATAACATTTGTAACTTCTTCTTCTGTTGCATTTTCCTCCATTACGATCACCACCCGAATTCACCTCCAAATTTTAAAAATATTATCTTTAGAGATTCTAAAGCTTGTTTTAGCGCCCCTTCGCCCCCTTAATTTATTTTCAAAGTATCTATAAAAAAAATAGGTGTCTACTAAAAGAGTAGACACCCATTTTGGAATCTTTGTGGACTAAGTTTTTATACGACAAAACAAAGCCACCAAAATGGGTGTCTTGCTAAAATACCAATAATATTTATTTTCATTTTCGATTAAGACCTTTGTAATCATTTTTGCTCTCTCCTCAACTTTCCTTTAAAATTATTTTATCAGGAAAAAATATTTTTGTCAACAAAAAAAGTGTTTTTTTCTCTATAATTCAAAATTTATAGGCATAAAAGTATACACTTCTGTAAAATAGACTAAATGAAAAGATGCTAAAATTTCTTATGAAATGTAGATTTTAAAATGCTTATTTACAAAGTAAATGGAGGTGAATAATCATGTTTTATACTACTATGTTATTGTTAATCCCACCATTGATATTAGCTATCTGGGCTCAAGCAAGAGTTAGTAGCACTTTCAACAAATATTCTCGAGTAAAGGCATCAATTGGAGAGCCAGGCTATATGTTTGCCAGAAGATTACTTGATTCTGTTGGGTTATATGATGTTAAAGTCGAAAGAGTAAGAGGTACTTTGAGTGATCATTATGACCCTACCAAAAAAGTATTGAGACTTTCTGACTCCACTTATAACAGTTCGTCTATAGCTGCTTTGGGTGTTGTAGCTCACGAAGCAGGCCATGCTATACAACACGCTAAAGGTTATAAACCTTTAATTCTTAGGAATCTGGCTGTGCCGTTGGCAGGTTTTGGTTCTAATATGGCGTGGATTATATTCTTTATTGGACTTATTTTTTCTACACCTTTTTTACTTAATGCTGGAATTTTCTTGTTTCTTTTCGTCGTTTTATTTTCAGTTATAACCTTGCCGGTTGAGTTTAATGCCAGTAGTAGGGCTTTGAAACTTTTACCCGTTATGGGAATGTCCAAAGAGGAAGTAGCAGGTGCAAAAAAGGTGTTATCAGCCGCAGCGTTAACCTATGTGGCAGCTGCGTTGATGGCGATTGCTCAACTTTTAAGAATGCTAGCGTTAGCTGGTTCAAGAAATTAAGGTATATCCTCTATGATTTGCAAAAGATGGATACTGTATGGAAGAGTTCAAGGTGTCGGTTTAAGACATTTTTTAAGAGTGCATGGAGTAAGGCTTCAACTTGAAGGGTATGTTAGAAACTTACCCGATAGTTCGGTTGAGCTGGTTGCTCAAGGAGAAAAAGAAAAAGTTTTGAAACTAAAAAAAATTATCCTACAAGGAAATGGGTTCAGTAGATTAGAAGATATTCAAGAAGAAGATTTCCCCATAGGGAATTATGGAAGTTTTCATATAGAATATTGAATCAAAATAGAGGCTATTCGCCTCTATTTTTTACCATACTTTCAAACTTTTTGTAAAGTTTATTATTTCTTTGAGCAATTTATCTTTGTCATCGCTATTTTCGTCGATTATTTTTATTAGGGCACTTCCTACAATTATTCCATCGAAATATTCAATAATATTTTTAGCCTTTGTCGGGCTATCTATTCCAAAACCGATGGCTAAAGGAATATCAATATACTTTCTCACTCTTTGTGAGTACTCTTTCAAATGCTCCATAGGTGCTTGGCTATCCCCTGTTACCCCCATAATTGATACACAGTACAAAAATCCAGAACATACCTTAGATATTTCTTTTAGTCGCTCTTCAGAGGTGTTTGGAGCGACCAGTAAAATAGGATCGATACTGTTTTCTTTTATTTTTGCGTAAAATTCCTCTTCTTCGTCAAAAGGCAAATCTGGAATTATGACCCCAGAGATGCCTGTATTCACGGCGTCTGTTATAAAATTGTCGATACCATAATTGAGAATTGAGTTGTAATAACCCATTAAAACGAGTGGGCAAGTAACATCTTCTTTGATTTCATTCAGGGCTTCAAAAATTTTTTTAAGGGTAATCCCATTTTTTAAAGCTTTTTGGCTTGCTTTTTGAATTATTGGCCCATCGGCTAAAGGATCAGAAAAAGGTATTCCTAC
Source organism: Petrotoga halophila DSM 16923 (assembly GCF_002924615.1). Lineage (NCBI taxonomy): Bacteria > Thermotogati > Thermotogota > Thermotogae > Petrotogales > Petrotogaceae > Petrotoga > Petrotoga halophila. The sequence goes on from NZ_JALY01000167.1 coordinate 9,284, forward strand.
CTCTATAATATCAACACCAACTTTGTTCAATTCTAATATAATTTCTTTTGTAGCCTCTAAGCTTGGATCTCCGGCTGTTACATAGGTGATTAAAGCCTTTTTATTTTTGAATGCTTCACTTATTTTGCTCATTCTATTACCTCCCTACCAAGCTTTCTATAAGAATCTACATCTTTGTCTCCTCTTCCAGAAAGATTTATCATCATGATTTTATCTTTATTGAGTGAGGGTGCAACTTTCATAGCGTAAGCGATTGCATGCGAACTTTCAAATGCTGGGATGATTCCCTCCAATTTCGTTAAAAGTTCGAAACCTTGCAACGCTTCTTCATCTGTTATGGATACATACTGAGCTCTTTTTTCATCGTGTAGATAACTATGTTCAGGTCCCACACCCGGATAATCTAAACCTGCAGAAATAGAATATGCAAGTTGAATTTGACCGTCTTCATCTTGTAAGACGTAAGATTTACTCCCGTGAAGTACGCCTATTTTCCCCGCAGTCAAAGAAGCTGCATGTTGCCCAGTTTCTAATCCTTTCCCTGCGGCTTCCACTCCTATCAATTCAACATCTTTATCTTCTATGAAAGGGTAGAACATACCCATAGCGTTACTACCTCCGCCAACACATGCAACTATGTAATCAGGCAGCCTTCCTTCTTTTTCTAAAATCTGATTTTTAGATTCATCACCAATAACCCTTTGAAAATCTCTAACTATTTTAGGATATGGATGTGGACCTACAACCGAGCCTATAACGTAGTGCGTGTTTTCAACGTTTGTAACCCAGTCTCTAATAGCTTCATTTATGGCTTCCTTTAAAGTTTGGCTACCACTGTATACAGGTATAACTTTTGCTCCTAGCATCCTCATTTTGTATACGTTGAGGGCTTGCCTTTTAATATCTTCTGCCCCCATGTAAACTATACATTCCAAACCAAATCTAGCAGCAGCGGTTGCTGTTGCCACACCGTGCTGGCCTGCACCGGTCTCTGCGATTATTCTTTTTTTATTCATTCTTTTTGCAAGTAATACTTGCCCCAACGCGTTATTTATTTTGTGTGCCCCTGTATGGTTTAAATCTTCCCTTTTTAGATATATCTTTGGACCATTAAGGTATTCTGTAAATCTTTCAGCAAAATATAAAGGGGTAGGCCTTCCACAGTAATCTTTCAACAAACCTTGGTATTCGTCTATAAAATCAGGATCTTTTGAATATTTTTCGTGAGCTTCCTCCAACTCTTCAAGTGCCGGAATCAATGTCTCTGGAACGTATCTACCTCCATACTGACCAAAATAAGCATTTTTCATAAAATTGAATCCTCCTTTTTTATTTTTTGCAGTTTTAAAGTTTGTTATAGCACCCCTTTGCCCCGTTCCCCACCCTTCTTTAGAAAGGGACCTGCGGTCCCTAACATAGTGGGGGGTGGAGGGCTCCACCCTGTGACCCTTTTAAAATCAAAATCTTGTTTCTAAAACGTGCGTTGAAAACCCTTTGCTCCGCTCCCCACCCTTTTAATTTTATTATTTTATTTTGATAGAATTTATCCTATCGATAATTTCTTTTATTAACCTAATATCTTTTTTACCTGGATACAATTCAACTTTGCTGTTTAGATCAACAGCATTGGGTTTGATTGTTTTTATAGCTTCAACTACATTTTCTGAACCCAAACCACCCGCTAAGATGAACGGTTTTTTTATATCGGTTTCTTTTAAAATCTCCCAATTGAAAGTATGCCCTGTACCACCTATCTTTTCACCAACTTTTGTATCAAATAAGAAGTAATCCACAAAATCATTGTACTTGGATATTTCTTCTAACGAGCTTTTATTTTCAATTTTAATGGTCTTTATTGTTTTTAACTTGCATTTTTTAATTGTATTTGCATCTTCTGATCCGTGAAATTGAACGTAATCAAATACCCTACTTCTTTCAATTTTTTCAATTTCTTCTTTATTAGGATTGACTACTACCGCTACCCTGCTTACAAAGGGAGGTAACTCTTTAGATATTTCAAGAACTTTCGATAATTCAACTTTTCTTGGGCTTTCAGCTAAAATGAAACCTAAAGCATCTACCCCAGCTTCGGATATGTCAATGGCGTCTTCGATGTTTGTGATTCCACAAACTTTTATCCTAATCACTGTAAATAACTCCTTTTTTCTGGAAATAATTCCCCAATCTTCGAAACAGGATCGTTTTCTTTCATTAGAGCTTCTCCGATTAATACCCCATCTACTCCTAAACTTCTAAGGTAATCGATGTCACTTTTTTCTTTAATTCCACTTTCTGAAATAACATAAAAATCCTTACGTTTATCTAATTTTTCAAGTTCTTCAAGTAGTTTTTCAGTATTTCGTAGGCTAACAGAAAAATCATTTAAATCCCTATTATTTATTCCCAATATTTCAGTTTCGGTATCTAAAACCTTTATTAATTCTTGGCGGTTATGAACTTCGACTATGGCTTCTAAACCTATATCTTTTGATATCTTAAGAAAATCAGAGATCTCTTTTTTTGTTAGTATTGAAACTATGAGTAAAATAACGTTGGCTCCCAGAAATAATGACTGGTAAATCTGTATGGGATCGATTATGAAATCTTTTCTTAAAATAGGAAGATTTGTTTTGGCTCTTAATTCTTTTAAAATTTTTGTACTACCTTGAAAATATTTTTCATCAGTTAGGATAGAAATAGCATCTGCACCAGCTTTTATATATAACTCTAACTGCCTTTGTGGGTCAAAATTCGTTGAAATGATTCCTTTACTTGGTGAGGCCTTTTTGATTTCCGCTATTAAAGTTAATTTTCCTTTTTGGAAGGAGTCTTTTAAGGAGATTTTCTTTTCTTTTAGCTTTGCTACTTCTTCCTTTTTTGTTTCTACTATTTTTTCTAAATACATCTTTTCCTCCTTTATCAGAATTTTTTACTATTTTAGCGCCCCTTCGCCCCGCGGCCCACCCGGCTCCCTGCCCTCTTTTTCTAAGGAAATCTAGGAAGTTTTTGCTTGTAAAGATAGAAAGTTAGTAAACTCTACCATCTCTTCCAATTTTTTCATCGCTTTTCCACTATCAATTATCTCTTGTGCATAACTAATGCCTTCTTCTAAACTGTTGACTTTGTTTGCCACATATAACCCGGCTGCCGAATTCAAAACGACCACATCCCTTTTGGGACTCATTTCACCGTTAAATATGTTTAATATTATTCTTCTATTTTCTTCTGCGCTTCCGCCTTGGATCTCTTGTATGCTGCATTTTTTCAGCCCTAAATCTTCCGGGGATATTTCTAACTTTTCTATCTTACCTTCATTTAAAAACGCCACTTTATTCTTTCCTGACAGAGAAAATTCATCTATGCCTTCCGAACCATGAACAACCATCGCTCTTTTAACTCCCAAGTTATTCAAAACCTCTGCTATGGGGTAAACTAAGTTTGGATCGTATATACCCATTAATTGATATTTTACATTTGCAGGATTCGTTAAAGGTCCTAATACGTTAAAAAT
>NZ_JALY01000289.1:0-1659 GCF_002924615.1 Petrotoga halophila DSM 16923
TTTTTAACGTATTAGGACCCTTAACGAATCCTTCAAATGTAAAATATCAATTAATGGGCATATACGATCCAAACTTGGTTTACCCTATAGCAGAGGTTTTGAATAACTTGGGAGTTAAAAGAGCGATGGTTGTTCATGGATCGGAAGGCATAGATGAATTTTCTCTGTCAGGAAAGAATAAAGTGGCGTTTTTAAATGAAGGTAAGATAGAAAAGTTAGAAATATCCCCGGAAGATTTAGGGCTGAAAAAATGCAGCATACAAGAGATCCAAGGCGGAAGCGCAGAAGAAAATAGAAGAATAATATTAAACATATTTAACGGTGAAATGGGTCCCAAAAGGGATGTGGTCGTTTTGAATTCGGCGGCCGGGTTATATGTGGCAAACAAAGTCAACAGTTTAGAAGAAGGCATTAGTTATGCACAAGAGATAATTGATAGTGGAAAAGCGATGAAAAAATTGGAAGAGATGGTAGAGTTTACTAACTTTCTATCTTTACAAGCAAAAACTTCCTAGATCATCGTAGAAAAAGAGGACAGTGAGCCGGGCGGGCTGCAGGGCGAAGGGGCGCTAAAATAGTGAAAAATTCTGATAAAGGAGGAAAAGATGTATTTAGAAAAAATAGTAGAAACAAAAAAGGAAGAAGTAGCAAAGTTAAAAGAAAAGAAAATCTCCTTAAAAGACTCCTTCCAAAAAGGAAAATTAACTTTAATAGCGGAAATCAAAAAAGCCTCACCAAGTAAAGGAATCATTTCAACGAATTTTGACCCACAAAGGCAGTTAGAGTTATATACAAAAGCTGGTGCAGATGCTATTTCTATCCTAACTGATGAAAAATATTTTCAAGGTAGTACAAAAATTTTAAAAGAATTAAGAGCTAAAACAAATCTTCCTATTTTAAGAAAAGATTTCATAATCGATCCCATACAGATTTACCAGTCATTATTTCTGGGAGCCAACGTTATTTTACTCATAGCTTCAATACTAACAAAAAAAGAGATCTCTGATTTTCTTAAGATATCAAAAGATATAGGTTTAGAAGCCATAGTCGAAGTTCATAACCGCCAAGAATTAATAAAGGTTTTAGATACCGAAACTGAAATATTGGGAATAAATAATAGGGATTTAAATGATTTTTCTGTTAGCCTACGAAACACTGAAAAACTACTTGAAGAACTTGAAAAATTAGATAAACGTAAGGATTTTTATGTTATTTCAGAAAGTGGGATTAAAGAAAAAAGTGACATCGATTACCTTAGAAGTTTAGAAGTAGATGGGGTATTAATAGGAGAAGCTCTAATGAAAGAAAACGATCCTGTTTCGAAGATTGGAGAACTATTTCCAGAAAAAAGGAGTAATTTGCAGTGATCAGGATAAAAGTTTGTGGAATCACAAACATTGAAGACGCCATTAACATATCCAAAGCTGGGGTAGATGCTTTAGGTTTCATTTTAGCCGAAAGCCCGAGAAAAGTTGGATTATCAAAGATTCTTGAAATATCTAAAGAGTTACCTCCCTTTGTAAGCAGAGTAGCTGTAGTAGTCAATCCTAATAAAGAAGAAATTGAAAAAATTGAAAGAAGTAAAGTATTTGATTACGTTCAATTTCACGGCTCCGAAGACGTAAATATAATTAAAAATTGCAAGTTAAAAACAATAAA
>NZ_JALY01000166.1:0-2759 GCF_002924615.1 Petrotoga halophila DSM 16923
TTGTAAAATTTTCAAAGCTTTGCCTTTCAAATTCCTTCAATCTCTTAAAAATTTTATCAACTATTTTCAATGCTTTATCAGTTAAATAAATGTGGTAAAATCTTCTGTCACTTTCATCCTGAATTCTTTTTACAAAACCGGCCTTTTCCATTCTTCTAAGCATAATTGCAACTGTAGAAGTTGAAAGCATAACTTTTTTTGCCAAATCTTTTTGTGAAATTCCAGGATTTTTCCTAACTATAAAAAATATCGGGATTTGACCTGGATGAATCTTGTATTTATCCATTTCACTTTTTAAAATTTGAAACTTTAATCTTTCTATCTCAGAAAAAAGTAAAAAAGTAGAAGAAAATTCAAAATTATCCACCACTTTCCACCTCCAATAGTTTTACATAAAACTATTTTATATCAAACTATTTATTTTGTCAATAAAAAAGTGCCGGATAATACCGGCACTAAAATGTAATAGCTTAAAAGATTATCTTGAAATAGGCTTTAAAGAATCTCTGTATATGGAAGCAATTGTCTTTTCATCTGCTTTTATAGGTGCCATGCTTAGTAACAAACCAAGGGAAGGAGTTTCAAGGGCAAGTTTTGTTAACTTTTCTACATCATTCTCTGTAAAGCCCATATCCTCCAATTTTTCAGTTACGCCCAAATTAAACAACCATTTTTCAATTCCAGCAGCAATTTTTTCCGCTTCTCCTGGAACACCCTTTAGTCCAGGAACAATTGGCTCATATATATCTGCTAAAACTTCTGGTTTTGCAATGTATATATGTTTAACAACTGCTGGAAGAAGCATTGCAAGACCAAGTCCATGTGCTAAATCAGGTTTTACAGCGCTCAATGGATGCTCAAGTGCATGTGTAAAGTGCAACATTCCATTATCAAATGATATGCCTGCTATTGCTGATGCGTATAAAAGATAATATCTTGCTGTTAGATCATCTGGATGTGCCACTGCTTGAGGAAGATATCTAGCAATTAATCTTATTGTTTCTTTCGCAAGTAAAATTGAGTATGGGCTTGCTGCCAAAGTTGTTGCTGCCTCAGTAACATGGTTTACTGCATCTATTGAGGTAAATACAGTTTGACCCTTTGGTAGTGTAACCATTAATTGTGGATCATCAATTGCATAAAGTGGATAAATACAATCGTATGCAATTGATGGTTTGTACTCTTTTTCAAGAATTGAAGCAACAGCAAATCTATCTACTTCAGTTCCTGTTCCATGTGTTGTATTTATTGCAATTATTGGTTTTGCTTTTTCTGGAGTAAATAAACCTTCATAAAGCTCTTCAGCAGTTTTTTCAGGATATTCAAGCAAAATAGCAACACTTTTTGCTGTATCAATTGGACTTCCTCCACCAATTCCAATAACTGCTTGAGCCCCATTTTGTAATCCCAATTTTGTTGCTTCATTAATCTGTGCAGTCGTTGGATTTGGAGAAACATCTTCGTAAATTACATATTTAAATCCCTTTGCCTTTAATTCTGGCTCAATCACATCCCATGCGCCGGTTACTTTGTATGCTATTTTATCTGTGACAAAAATCACATTATCAATACCTTGTGCTTTTAAGTTGTCAAGAATATCAGAAATCTTTTTTATAGCACCTACACCAAAATAACACGTTGTTTTACACCTTAATTCAAAAACATTATAAATATCCATTTTGCTTTCCCACATAATCTCACCTCCTGTGAATATTTTCATAATTATTATAACATTTAGAAAAGGCTTTTAAATTAAAACCGTTTGAACTTTTCGTTAATTTTTTCATGAAATAAACATTGTTATTTGAATAATAAAAAAAAATTATTTGTTGCTTTTTTGTCTATAATTAATCAATAAACTTTTTAAAGCACGTGTATTATTTATTAATTACTCTATATTGGTTAATTTAAGATTAAGGCAAAATAAAATTATAATAAATGTAAATTATATTATATATTTTTTTGATAGAATTTTTTTGAACTTCAACAAAGAAGGAGGGGGATTATGAAAAAATTTTTTACAATACTCTTACTTACTATTTTGTCTATTTCAATGATTTTTTGTAAAAGTTTTAAGATCGAAAAAGTTAGTTTAGAAACACCAAGAGAAAATTATTTTCCTAATTTGATCTTTACTAGTTTTTTAAACTCTTCAAACCAATTCTTTTTATACTCTGAATCTAAAAAAACTCTATTATCAGTAAAAATTAACATACTTTCAGCTTTTAATCCAGAAGACATCTACATAGAAGATTATTTAAAAAATATAGATTTTAATTTTGAAAACTTTAAAATTATTGACTTTGATTATAATACTTTCACTTTGTATTCAGACAATAAAATAATTAAAATCTCAGAATCTGGCGATGTAATCTCAACTAATAAAATAAGTATTGATCCATGACTTCTTAAATCTTTTCCAAATCCCATAGCAACCTTTGCAGCAAAATAAGTTGAAACAATTGCTGCGGCAACATTTAAAAGAGTTACAAAAAGCATTTTCCAACCAACACTTAAAATATAATCCACATTACCACGACTTACACCTTTGTTAACAATATCACCCATTAAATCAGGCAAGTAAAGATTTAAAATGGCCTGAATAACGACAAAAGTAATTGCTAAAATTATCAAAAACGTATACTTTTTAAGATACTTAACAACACCTTTCATCCTTCATCGCCTCCAAATTCAAGAGTATCTTTTTAAGTAACTTTTCCAAAACTTCCATCTCCTCATTTGTAAAATTTTCAAAGCTT
>NZ_JALY01000139.1:0-22750 GCF_002924615.1 Petrotoga halophila DSM 16923
AAATAAAGACGCCCTAAAAGGGCGTTTTTCAATTTCAAAAGAGTTACAACGCAAATGACTATTAAAGAGAGTTTTTAAGTTTTTATGGTATAATTAAAGTAATAAGAAAATATTCTAAAACATATCCATATTCTAAAACTTTCTAAAGGCATTTTTTAAACCCAACTAAAATAACAAATTTATACTGTTTTTACTGAATTTTAAGGGGGTCTCATGCCGAGGCAGAAGAAATCTCTTTTCTTTATTTTTTTACTATTACCTTCATTTTTCTTTGGTTTTTTCATAGATTATGACTCATCCACCAACGCCAATATCGTATTTTTTGAAACGCAAAGTAAGTTTGAAATTTATCCAAACGATTCAAAGACCATTTACAAAATTTCTTTCGAAGAGGAAATTTTTGAACAAGCTAATTACAAAATCAGTAAAGGGCCTGTAAAAGAAGTCTCTACTTCAAAAAAAGTAATTACAATCAAATCTCTTTATCCAATGAACAATTTCGAAATAAAGGACGATAGGATAACCTTTTATGGATATGAACCATACACTTTTCAACAGATAAACTTTGAAAAAATAAAGTTAAATGACGCTATAGATATGTTGTTTACATACATTGGCTGGAATTGGATAAAAACCGAAGAATTACCCGACACCTTTTTCGCTATAAATTCAAATGAAATACATATAGAACATTTTTTAAGAATGCTGAATGAAGTTTATTCTTTAAATACAATCTTTTACGATGAAGATACTGTATTAATAGGTAAAAAAGCTTCTGCCTTTGAAAATGACTTGCCTTTATTCATTGAAAATGAAAATATCTCTGAAGAAAGTTCATCAACAAATTTTATGCGAGTCTCTTCAAAGGAAGATTCTTTAGATAAAAATCAAGAATATTTGCTTTTCTTTGAATCAAAGTATGACCTAACCCGTTTAGAAAAAATATTTGATTGTAAAGTAGCCTTTTTTGAGGATAGTTACTACGCTGTACTTGCTAAAGAAGGGGAAAAGGATCAAATTAAAGAACTAATAAATTATTTAAACGAAATTCCAGAAACATACGATGAGTCTTTACTAATAGCATCACAAGAAATTAATGAAACGCCTACTCATATTGAAAAGAAAGAGAATTACGATGATGAAAGTTATATTGTTTTAACGTCTACCTACGATATGACATTTTTAGAAGAGATTCTACCTATAAAGACTTACAAGTTAGACGAACAAAATTTCTTTTTAATGGGAAGTAGTGAATCAATAAAGATAGCGGAAAAAATTAACGAACTTGTTCAACCTCGAGTTGTTCCCGGCACGTCCAAACCCATAATTAACAAAGAACTTGTTACCATTCCTGTTAAAAAGAGTACAATTTTTGAGAAACTATTAATCCAGGAGAATATCCGATTTTCAAAAATTACAGAACAGGAAGATTATGCCCTATATATGTTAGAATACGAAGAATCCATAACAAGCTTTGTGAAAAATATTCTGAATTCATTTCCTTATGAAGAGAGCAACGTTGAAATCGACTTAAAAGAGTTAATTTCTTTGGTAGCAAAAGCACAATCTATAAACGTTATATCAGATTTTGAAAACGATAAGAAGGTAACCATCAATAATTTTAATTTAGATATGTCATCATTACAGCCTTATCTGGTATCACAAGACATTTGGTACGAGAATATCGGATCGAATACCCTTAGATTTTACGAACAGAAAAAACTATTGAAATACGAGATTTTCGTTTTCTCAGGACAAAATGTTGATAGATTCTCTGTAGAAGAACTTTACTTATTAACTTTACAATTTGATGGTATAATAAATGGTAGCAAAGATAGAGCTTCATTAATATCAAAACCTGTAATATATGTCAATGAAGGTGAACCAGCATCAATAAAATCTGTCTTATCGGTTCCCGTATTCGATGAGGAAGGTAAGATAGTTTCAAAAATAGAATCAGGTTTTATAATGGAAGTAAGTGGGGAATATGACAATATCACAAAATTAGTCAACACCGAATTAGATATTAGTATAAGCGAATTGAAAAATGAAGATAAAAACATAGTTGATGAAAGAAACATGAGTAGTAAATTTACCATACCCAACGGTGGTTTTATAAAATTAGGTGGATTGAATTTTACCAGCATAGTTGAAAACGAAAGCGGTATCCCTATTTTCAAAGAAATACCAGTAATAGGACAATTATTCACTTCTTATGAAAAAACGGAAAATGTATACGATTTGGTTATTCTCATACATGTTGAAGTATCTAATAAACCTGAAATTGAGAATTATTTCTGAAACATCTGTCTCTCAGGAGGCGTTAAGAAATGGAGAAGGTTCGGAATCCTGTGGTTGCAGGTGCTTTTTACCCTTCGAATCCAGAAAATTTAAAAACCCTTATAAAAAGTTTTTTTGGTGATACTTTTAAAGTAAATTCTGAAAAATTAATTCCTCCTATGGGGGTTATAGTACCTCATGCTGGTTACATATATTCTGGAGAAACCGCAGCAAAAGCTTACAAAAAGATATTTGAAAAAGGTATAGCAAAAAGAGTATTTTTGTTAGGGCCTAATCATACAGGATTAGGGTCTAAAATATCAATTTTTACAAGTGGTAGTTGGGAAACCCCCTTGGGAAAAATAAAAGTTGACGAAAAAACCACAAGAAAGATTTTGAAAGAGTTAGATATTTATAACGATGAATATGCACATTTAAGTGAACATTCATTAGAGGTACAACTACCTTTTCTTCAGTATGCTATGGGAAATGATTTTGAAATTGTACCTATCTGTATGATGGATCAAAGTTTAGAAACCTCCAAAAACCTTGGAGAAATTTTAGCAAATATTATAGAAGAAGGAGATTTGATCATAGCTTCTTCGGATATGAACCATTATGAAAGTCACGAAAAGACGTTGCTAAAAGATGAAAAAGTTATAGAAACATTAAAAAAGATGGATTTGCAAGAAATGTATGATACAATAAAAAGATATAATATCAGTATGTGTGGATATGGTCCCGTCGCTGTTCTTTTAAGTATAGGATTTGATGATATTGAAATAATCGATCACACGACGAGTGGCGAGAAAAGTGGCGATTATGAAGCGGTAGTTGGATACCTTTCTGCAATAGTTAGTAATTTACAAAAATAATAAACTATGGAGGTGAACCTCATGTTAATAGAAACAGAATTTGGTACGGTAGATATCAAAAACGATGTTATAAAAGAATTGGTGTATAAAGCTGTTATCGAATCCTACGGTACGGTTGAAATCTCTGGAAAACAAGGATTTTTTGATAGAATATCAAATTTATGGTCAAGAAGTGAAGATAGAGGGATAAATGTATCGGAAAATGAAGAAAGTATAGTAGTTGATCTTTTCCTTGTTTTTGAATATGGTCTCCCCATAAAAAAAGTCGCTCAAAATATACAAGAGAATGTTCATCATAGAGTTACATCTATGTTAAATTTTGACAATATCAAAGTAAATGTGAGCATATCTGGCCTGAAATATTGAGAGAAGGTGTTGTTTAATGCTCAAGTTTTTGTATGCAAAAGACCTATATCTGGCTTTAAAAAAAGGTACGGAAGAATTAGCTAAAAACAAAGATGAAATTAACGCCCTGAATGTTTTTCCTGTCCCAGATGGGGACACAGGTAATAATATGTTAGCAGGTATGCTCGAGGCTTGTAAAAGTATGGATGAAGTTGAAGATAAGAACGATATGAAATCTATGATGGAAAGTTTAAGAAGAGGCCTTTTGTTAGGAGCAAGAGGTAACTCAGGTGTTATTTTGTCACAAATATTTCGTGGAATAACAGAAATTCTCGAAAAAAAGAAAAGAATCAACACCCAAGATTTTATAAAGGCTCTCAAAAATGCTAAAGATAGAGCTTATAACGCTGTTATGAAACCAGTTGAAGGAACAATGTTGACTTTAATACGAAGATTGTCAGAAAAGATGGAAGAAACTATGTTCGAAGAAAAAGATTTTTTGGTTTTTTTCGATGCGATGGTAAAGTATTCATTTGAAATAGTAGAGGAAACCCCAAAATATTTAAAAAAATTACGCGATTCGAATGTTGTGGATGCTGGAGCAAAAGGACTTGCTTACATCATAAAAGGGATGAACGACGCACTTCACGGTGATATTGAAGTAGAACTAGAGGAATTAGAGTCTGCCACACCTGAACAAATAACAGAAATAGCCTATGAAGAACTAACATACCAGTATTGCACAGAAGCGATAGTAAAATTCCAGAAACAGCCTATACAAAAAAAGACCTTAGAAGAAATAAGGAGTTTTTTGGAAGGTCTCGGAGATTCCATCGTTTTAGTTAATCAGGATGACATATTAAAAACACACATACACACCAATCATCCAGGTCTTGTCTTTGAAAAGTTTTTAGAACATGGCGAATTAATCAAAACAAAGATAGACAACATGAAAGCTCAACATGAACACATTATAACAAAACAAAAAGAGGGCAAAACAGCCGATATAGAGCAAGCCAAAGTGGCCGTTAACAATAATTTGAACAATAAAAATTGGGGTGTGATTGCAGTCTCTCCAGGAAAAGGAATTTCGGAAATCTTTAAAAGTTTGGGAGTGGATCAAGTTATTTTTGGAGGTCAAACTACCAATCCTAGTGTAAAAGATATCTCAAATGCAATTAATAAAGTTCCACAAGAAAAGGTGATCGTACTCCCCAATAATCCAAATATAATTATGGCTGCTGAAAAGGCTATAGATTTAACAGATAAAGAAGTATTGATATTACCTACAAAACATGTTCAAGAGGGTATAAGTGCCTTGCTTGGTTTCGATGACAATATGGACAAAGAAGAACTAAAAGAATCCATGATGGGATACGTTAAATCTATCGTTCCGATTGAAGTTACTTATGCGGTCAGGGATTCCACCATTAAGGGTGAAAAGATAAAAAAAGGCGAGTATCTAATATTTCTTGGAAAAGAGTTAAAAGCTCATGGAAAGAACGTTTATAAAGAAACGGAAAAAGTTTTAGAGGAACTAATAAAAAAAGGCTATGAAATCATTACTATAATTTACGGTGAAGGTGCCAAAAAAGAAAAGATCGATCAACTAATAAAAAATCTGACCCGAAAATACACCAATATAGAGGTAGAAATTCACAACGGTGGACAGAGACATTATCCACTTCTCATTTCCGTTGAGTGAAATCTGACAAATAATCATTTAATAATTTATCCAAGAAGAATGGAGGATTTGATTTGTACATTCAAGATGTGATTATGAACTTAGAAAAATATTGGTCCGATTTAGGATGTGTTATAGACCAACCTTATGATATTGAGATGGGGGCAGGGACATACAGTCCTGCCACTTTTTTTAGGTCTTTTGGAGCAAATGAATGGAGAGTTGCCTATGCTCAACCTTGTAGAAGACCAACAGACGGTAGATACGGCGAAAATCCGAATAGAATGCAACGATTTTATCAATACCAGGTAGTTATCAAACCTTCACCCAAAGACATTCAAGATCTATATATTAGGTCTTTGGAATCTTTAGGGATATCCCCTAAGGAACATGACATAAGGTTTGTAGAAGATAATTGGGAATCTCCTACTTTAGGTGCGTGGGGAGTTGGATGGGAAGTATGGTTAGATGGTATGGAGATTACTCAGTTCACGTACTTTCAACAGATGGGAGGCATCCCATTAACCTATATTCCCGTTGAGCTTACTTATGGAATTGAGAGAATAGCTATGTATTTACAGAATATCGACAACGTTTATGAAACCAAATGGAATAAAAATGTAAAGTACAAAGACATATATAAAGAAAACGAAAGGCAATTTTCTTACTATAATTTTGAAGAAGCTGATATAGACATGCTTAAAACACTTTACAATATGTATAAAAAAGAATTTCAAAGGCTAATTGCAAAACAATTATATTTACCTGCATACGACTATTTAGCAAAATCAGCACATGTATTCAACTTATTGGACGCAAGAAATGCCATTGGAGTTAACGAAAGGCATCAATACATATTGGATATAAGGAATATGGCGAAAAGCTGTGCAAAACTATATATCGACAGTTCAAATGCGGAGGTAATTGATGTTGAATAGAGCAATTTTTGAAATAGGTGTTGAAGATTTACCCCCATCAGAATTTGATAATATCCGAGCTCAATTAGAAGAAGAATTAAAAAAATCATTTGAAAAAAATGATTTAAATTTTTTATCCATGAATATCTTTATTTCCCCTCGTAGGTTTGGAGCTTACATCGTGGGCCTTCCAGATAAACAACCTGATAAAAAAGAAAAAAGAAAAGGTCCTCCAAAAAAGATTTGCTTTGATGGAAATAACCAACCCACGAAAGCACTCGAAGGTTTTGCTAAAAGCCAAGGTGTCCAGGTAAAAGATGTAAAATTTGAAAACAATGACGGCGCAGAATACGCATATATAGAGTCTGTTAAAGCGGGAGAACCCACAAAAATTATTTTACAAAATATCATTCCAGAATTGATAACCAACATGAATTTTGCCAAAAGTATGAGGTGGGGAAAAGGTAATTACACCTTTGTAAGACCGGTACATTGGGTCTTAGGTTTGTACAACAGAGAGATTTTAGAATTTGAAATATTCGATGAAAAATCCTCCAACAAAAGTTATGGCCATCGTTTTTTTGGTGAAGAGATATTGATTACAAATCCTCAAAGTTTCTTTAGTGAATTAAAAAAGAACTATGTAATCCCTCTATATGAAGAAAGAATAGAAGTAATAGAGAGAGAAATTCATGAGTTAGAAGATGAATATAATATCAAGATTTCTTTGGAAGAGCACGAGGATTTAATTCGAGAAATTGCCAAAATGACAGAATTTCCCAAAGGGGTAGTTGGAAGTTTTGATGAAAAATATCTTTTTCTACCCCCAGAAATTATTATTGTCACTGTAAGACACCATCAAAGAAGTTTTGTGGCGATGAAAGATGGAAAGGTAATCAATAAATACATAGCTTTCCAAGACGGCTTTGGCAGGAAAGGCAACGTTACAAATGGCTATACTAGAGTAATAAACGCAAGATTAGACGATGCGGCTTTTTACTATGAAGATGACTTAAAAGCGGATATACAGAAGAGGCTTGAAGATTTAAAGAGTATTACTTATCAAGTAGAATTAGGTAATTACAGAGAAAAATGTGAGCGAATATCAACACTCAGTTCAAAAATTGCCGAAAAACTGGGTTTTGAAAATTTAGATGTAGTTAAAAGAGCCGGGTTGTTATGTAAAATTGACATTCCTTCCAAAGTTGTATATGAATTTCCTGAATTGCAAGGAATTATGGCGAGAATCTATTTGAAACATAAAGAAGAAAATGAAGATGTTTTCTTAACGGCCCAAGAACACTACAAGCCTCTTTCGGAAAATGATGAAATATCTCAAAATTTAGTCGCTAACCTCGTCTCCTTAGCTGATAAAATAGATGACCTCGTTGGATACTTCGGTATTGGAAAGATCCCTTCAGGATCAAAAGATCCTTTTGGATTGAGAAGAAAAGCTTTTGGAATCTTAAGAATCTTAATATCGTTGGATTGGGACCTGAATCTTAAAGAACTTATCGATTTATCAGAAAAGACCTTCGTTGAAAGTGGAAAATCTAATATCTCAATAAAATCTGTAGAAAATGAGTTAATAAATTTCTTATCCAACCGTTTAGAAACCATTTTAGAAAGAGAAAAAATATCCAAAGAGGCTATAAATTCGGTTTTAATAAATATATATAAACCTTTAAGAGCTTACTTGGCTGCAAAATCTTTGGACAAGTTTATAAAAAAAGAAGAATTTCGAGATTTTATTATTGCGTTTCAAAGGGTAAACAACATTTCGAAAAATCATAAATCCCAAGAATATAATGGAAGACTATTCATAGAAGAAGAAGAAAAAACATTATTTCAAAAATATTTAGAAGTCAAATCCCATTTTGAAAACTGTTTGAAAAAATTAGATTACGACGGGGCAATTGAAAGCTTAATCTCTTTAAAAGAAAATATTGACAGATATTTTGATAACATCTTTGTTATGTCTGAAGACGAATCTATAAGAAGCAATAGACTAGGTTTTTTAAAATCTTTATCTGCTCTGTTTTATGAAATTGGAGACGTGGAAAAATTATACAAGGGCTAAATTTTAAGATAAGGCGTGTTTGAACAATGGATTTACTTTACTATGAAAATTTTAAAAGTTGTAGTTATTTTGTTCCTACCTATAAAAGGCAAGGCTCCTACTTTGATATTAACCTAAATGGTTTGAACGTTGAAGCTAATTTTGAAAGTATTAACAACGGTGTAGTGAAAATCGTTAGAATGGGGAACAATTTTAAAAAGTCTTATTGGTTACATATATATACCGTATATAGATATTTCAAAGATAAGGGTGAACCTATAAAAAGAATAGTTTTGGAAACATCCAATGGAAGTTACGAAATAAATGTTTCAGATATTCTTTTAAGAGAAAAATGGATAAAGAAAGAACTTAACAAACTTAAATCAACGAAAAAAGTCCATGGGTCACACTGCAAGTTTTGCAAAATTAAAAACCAATGTCATTTGGAATTTTTAAGGGAAGGAGATTATTCTGTAGTCCCAAATTTAAGTAAACCTATGATTGAGGATTTAAAAAACATGAATTTGGATCCCTTGACAGTTATAAAAACCAATCAAATAGAAAAATTAGACAAAAGATTCAAAAAGCCTTTATACAATCTAAAGTCTCTAATTGAAAACCAAGTTTACGTGATTGATAAGCACTCTCTTCCAGAAGATTATATAGTCTTTGACGTAGAAACTTATTTAAATAAAGACTTTTTGTTTGGATTTTTAGAGAATGAAACTTATATCCCTTTCTTTTTAGGAAAAAACGCATACAAAAACGCTGTAAAAATGGTAGATTTTCTGTATGAAAGAGACAAAGTGCTATTGCACTACGATAAAAACGATCTTACAGCCTTAAAAAAACTTTCATCTAAATATCCTATATTGAGAGATAAATTAAATAAAATCTCCTCAAGAACTTGTGATCTATACGAAATAATAAGAAAAAATTATAGCTTACCTGTTGTCTCTTATTCATTAAAAGACATCAGCAAATACTTTGGTTTTGATTGGAAAACAGAGTTAAATGGTTTTGCTGTTATACCCGAATACAAAAGCTATTTGAATGGCAATAAAAATGCTTTGAAAAATATTTTTAAATACAACGAAGATGATTGTCGAGCCACAAAATTAGTATTAGAAAGTCTTAAGACCATTTAATCCGTTCATAAACTCTCTAAATAAGACCTATGTATAGTCTGTTCGATACTATACATAAGTCTTTTTTAATGTTAATAAAAACTATTCAAAAATTATATAGAAGGAGCTAAGGGTATCTATGAAAGATTTATGGAATTTGTTTATAACTTTTGCTCGAATCGGGAGTCTAACTTTTGGTGGTGGCTACGCAATGTTACCAATGATTCAAGAAGAAGTTGTTAAAAAACACAATTGGGCAACTGATGAGGAAGTAATTGACTATTATGCCATTGGGCAGAGTACACCCGGAATAATCGCTATAAATACAGCTACTTTCATAGGTTACAAATTAAAAGGAATCCTTGGAGGAATATTTGCAACCTTAGGGATGGTCTTCCCTTCTATCGTAATAATAACCATTATTGCCATATTTTTCGAACAATTTCAAAATTTGCAAATAGTACAAAATGCTTTCGGTGGCATTAGGGTAGTTGTAGTTGCACTCATGTTGAACGCTATAATAAATATGTGGAAAAAGTCTATCAAAGATTACATAGGTATAATTATATTTTCAGTTGCTTTTATTGTTGTTGCCTTCCTAAAACTATCTCCAGTTGTAGTTGTGATAACTTCTTTCATAGTCGGATTGATTATACAACAAAATAAAGATGATGATAGAAAGTGAATTACATTATACTTTTTTTTGAATTCTTTAAAATAGGACTTTTTTCTGTAGGTGGAGGTTTAGCAACTATACCTTTTCTTCAAGATCTAGCTCGTAAGTATGATTGGTTAACCCTTAATGACTTAGCTGATTATATAGCTATATCCGAATCTACGCCGGGACCTATTGGAATAAACACAGCAACATTTGTGGGTTACAACTCGGGAGGTATTTTTGGTGGTATAATAGCTGTGCTGGGGATAGTGACACCTTCAATAATTATTATTACTACAATTGCCCATTACTTTCAAAGGTTCAATGAAAAACCATTTATACAAAGTGGATTTTATGCTTTAAGACCGGCAGTGGTTGGGCTGATAGGTGCCGCAACGTATGAAGTAGCAAAAGTTTCCTTATTTTATCTTGAGAGGCTTACAGAAACTCAAACTTTGGTTTCTGTGTTCAATTTTAAGGCTATAATATTGTTTCTAATCATCATTTATTTAATGAAACGATTTAAAAAGCATCCTGTAGTTTATTTGGCTTTAGGAGCGGCTGTTGGAATCATTTTTAAGTTTTAACTTATTAACTTAGTTAATCAGTAAAATAAGCACAGACACCTGTGCTTAAACGGTAGGAGGATATTTATGAAAAAAGGAATGCTTATTGTAATAGAATCTGGAACGGACGCAAGTGGCAAAGCCACACAAGCAGAAATATTGTCACAAAGATTAAAAGATGAAAAAATCAAGGCATTTAAAGTTGAATTTCCAAATTACAAAAGCGACTCTTCCGCTTTGATAAAAATGTATTTAAAAGGTGAATTTGGAGAAAATCCTGAAGCAATAAATCCCTACGCTGCTTCCACATTTTTTGCCGTGGACCGATTCGCAACTTATCAAAAAGAATTGAAACCTTTATATGAATCTGGTGGAATTTTAATATCTGATAGGTATACAACTTCCAACATGATATATCAATCTTCAAAATTCGAAAATCAAAGTGAAAAGGATGAATTTTTGGAATGGCTTTTGGATTTGGAATTCAACAAATTTAATTTGCCAAAGCCTGATTACGTAATATTTTTAGATATTCCTCCTAAAATAAGTATAGAATTGCTCAGAAAGAGAAAGGAAAAAATAATAGATCTAACAGGAAAAGATATCCACGAAAAAAATATTGAGTATATAAACAAGACATATGAAAATGCTAAATATGTTGCCCAAAAGTACAATTGGAAGATAATAAACTGCTTAAAAGAAAACGAAGAATTAAAAACAATCGAAGAAATTCATGAAGAGATTTACTCTATATGGAAAAACATAAGAGATTTAGGAGAAATATAAAATGGCCTTTGCTATAATTTTCAAATTTGGTTTTTGGACTTTTTTTGTATTAATATATGCTGTTGTTGCTACGACTGTCATCATCTTGGAAAGAAAAAAACAAGAAAAAACTATAAGTTGGCTTTTAATATTCGCCGTAATCCCACTTATAGGATTTGTAATCTATCTTTTTTTTGGAAGAAACTGGAAAAGAAGAAAACTTACCAGTGATATTTACTTGAATTCAAACACTACTTTATCGCAAGAAGAAAAAGAATGGCTAAAGAAGGTACTTGGGGAAAATGATATTCAATACTTACAACTAATTAATCTTTTAAAAAGGAACTCTAAGTCACCTTTATTTTTGGGAAACGACATAGAAATTTTTAAAAATGGGAAAGAAAAATTCTCTTCTTTCTTTAAAGAAATTGAAAACGCAAAAGAATCTATCAATTTAGAATACTATATTGTAAAAGACGATGAAACAGGAAAAAAACTCAAAGACCTCCTGATAAAAAAGGCTAAAGAAGGAGTAGAAATTAAATTTATTATGGATAAAATAGGTTCAGGACGTCTAAAGAAAAGCTATATAAAGCAATTAGAAAATGCAGGAGTTGAAATTGCTTTTTATAGCTATTTTTTATCGCCCTTACTTAAATTTGTAAATACTCAGGTAAATTACAGAAATCACAGAAAAATAGCGATAATTGACTCTAAAATCGGATTTATCGGAGGGATAAACATTGGAAATGAATACATTGGTAAAAGTAGTTTGGGATATTGGAGAGACCTCCACTTAAAAGTTAGAGGAGAGGCTGTAAACGGACTTCAAAAAATTTTCTTTGAAGACTATCAAACAATTGTAAAGGCAGAGAGAAAAAAAGAAAAAATAGATCCTAGTAAATACTTTAAAAAACAAGAGAGAAAAGGGAACTCTTTAATACAAATAGCGGTGAGCGGCCCAGAGTCAGAAAATTCATCCATAATGCAAACGATCCATAAGATGATTACTATTGCTAAAGACCATATATACATAGCTACCCCGTACTTCATCCCAAATGATAGTATTCTTTCGGCTTTGAAAATAGCTGCTCTTTCAGGTATTAAAGTAAAAATCTTATTTCCAGGAAAGATGGATCATTTTTTAGTATATTTTGCTTCAAGAACATATTTGGAAGAAATTATAAAATATGGTGTTGAAGTCTATTTTTACAGAAAAGATCGATTCATACACTCTAAATTTGTATCCATAGATGGTTTAATATCAACCGTAGGGACCGCAAATATAGATATTCGAAGCTTTGAACTGAATTACGAAGCAAATCTCTTAATATACGATAGGGAAAAAACTCAACAAATAGAAGATATTTTTCTTGAGGATTTAAAAATTAGTTCTCACATTTCTCAAGATTACTTCAATAATCAACCTTTCCTTATCAAATTTACCGAAGCATTCAGCAAAATTTTCTCTAATCTCTTGTGAAAATTAAAATTTTTACTTGACAATTCTTATTGATTGATGTATAATTTGGAAAATTAAATTTCAATTAAGCGAGGGTTACTATGAAAAAAATTTCATTACACTTTTTAACAAATCCTCTCAATGATGTAAAATCAAAAAATAATCAATATTTCTACTTTTGGTATTGGAAAGACACCCAACTTGGTGCCTTCCATTACCTATTAGCTAGCAAGTAGGTATAAGAAGAAACAAGTGGGTGTCTACGAAAAGTAGACACCTTTTTTTTAATAAATACGGAGAAAACAAAATCTCCAGGAGGTGTGAGGGTATGAAAAAAGTATTAACAACTTTGGTAATCGTTTCTCTATTCACATTTGCTTTCGGTGTAAAGATTGGCATCACACAAATTGTGGAACACCCTGCTTTAAACAAGATTTATCAGGGAATAGTTGATTACCTTGAAGAGTCAGGTGTAGATTTTGAATATGAGCATCAAAGTGCTCAAAATAGTTTTCAAAATGCGATAACTATAGCCAACAAATTCAAAACAGATGTAGATATAATAGTTGCAATAGCAACCCCTTCCGCTCAAGCAGCGGCAACTGAAATAAAAGATAAGCCGGTGGTATTCAGTGCCGTTACTGATCCAATCAGTGCAGGTTTGATCCCCAAATTTGGTAAAAATCCAGGAAATGTTGTTGGAATAAGCGATATGGTCCCTGTTGAAACTCATGTAAACCTTATAAGAACAATATTCCCTGATGCCAAAAATTTAGCAATCCTTTACAATACCGGAGAAGCTAACTCGGTTTTTTTAGCAGATCAAACCAAGAAATTTGCACCTCAACTTGGATTCAATGTAATAGAAATTACAGGAACGAACGCTAACGAACTTGTAACTTCCCTAAACGCTCAGGCAAACAGGATAGATGTTGCCTATCTATACACAGATAATTTGGTTGCTTCATCAGCTGAAATCTTAGGACAAGTATTTGAAAAAAACGAGATTCCGGTAGTTGCAGGAGACATTGATATAGCTAGAAAAACATCAGTTTTAGGTTTTGGCTTTGATTATTATCAAGTAGGAATAGAAACAGGAAAAATTGTCCTCGATCTTATAAACGGCAAAAAACCTTACGAAATTGAGTCAAGAATAGTGGGGGCAGATGCTCTAACCTTTTATATAAATTTGGACAGAGCTCAGGCACTTGATATAAATATACCTCAACAATTTTTAGACATTGCAGATGAAATAGTAGATACAAAATGATCATGAAAAAATTTTAGGAGGAAAATTATGGATTTAGTCGGTATATTAGAACAAGGATTAATAGCCTCCCTAGTTGCAATGGGCGTGTTTATAAGTTTCCGAGTCATCGACCTTCCGGATTTAACACCTGATGGATCGTATGTATTGGGAGGAGCGGTGACCGTTGCGTTTATGTACGCAGGCCTGCCTTGGATACTGTGTATGATTCTAGGTGGTTTAATGGCCGGTTTTTTTGGAATAATAACCGCACTAATACATAACAAATTAAAAGTCAATTCTTTGTTAGCTAGCATATTGGTTATGACCATGCTTTATTCGATAAACATAAGGGTCATGAATGGGCCGAACGTTTCTGTTCCAAAAGAAATAACAGCCCAGCAAGAAGCACAATACACGGAAAAAACGAAGTTAGATGACATTTTAGGTATGAGTAGCTTAAATGAAAGTCAAAGTAATTTACCAATAAACGATACCAAAAAAACCTTATCACCATTCAGAGAAAACTCTGGATATAATTCTACCATCCTAATAGCTTCGATAGTATTTGTATCTGCTCTTCTAACAATAATCTTTTTGAGAACGGAGTTAGGAATTGCGCTCAGGGGATACGGAGGTAACAAGGCAGGAATCAAAAACCTCGGTATGAATCCCGAAATTATGAGTATAATCGGATTATTTTTAGGAAATTTCTTCGCGGGGCTTTCGGGATCCTTGTTCTCTATGTACGGTGGATTTTCAGATGTAAATATGGGGCAAGGCATAGTTGTAACTTCTTTAGCCGCGGTTATTTTGGGGGAGATCATATTTGGCAGGTTTAATTCGTTCTATAACATGTTATGCCCCATAATTGGAGCTGTTGTCTATCAATTTTTACTGGCATTAGCTATGAGATATGGTTACATAATCGGCTTCCAATCAAGCGATATGAAACTAATAACTGCGTTGTTCATAATAATAGTAATAGGATTAAGGAGGGTAGAATTTAAAAAATGGTTGAGCTTAAAAACATCAGAGTAGTATACAATAAAAATCAAGTTAATGAAAAAAAAGCCTTGGACAAATTTGAACTAAGCGTTAAAAAGGGAGAATTCGTCACTATCATAGGTCCCAACGGTGCGGGAAAAACAACGCTTCTTAAAGTTTTAACCGGAGAGGTAGTGTTAGATGAAGGCAGTTTCACGCTAAATAACAAAAGCATAAAAAGAACCAAGCCCTACAAACTCTTTAGAAATGTCGGTATAGTGTATCAAGAACCTGATAGAGGTGTATTCCCTGATTTAACTCTTGAAGAAAATTTGATCTTGGGATCCAAAAAAGGCAACAGATTCTTTTCATTTGGAAAATATCAAGGATTAGAATTGTTGAAGTCTTTAAACATGGGATTAGAAAATAGGCTTAAAACAAAAGTCAAAGAATTTTCCGGGGGACAAAAACAGGCTCTCGCCATGGTACTTGCATCTATAACGAAGCCTGATCTTCTGCTATTAGACGAACATACTGCAGCTCTTGATCCCAAAAATGTCGAAAAGGTGATGGAACTAACAATGAAGATAAATAAAGAGCTTGGACTAACCATCATAATGATCACGCACAATATGAAAATAGTAGAAAAATATTCAAGTAGGATAGTGGAAATCAAAGACGGAAAAGTTACAAAAGATTTTGTCTACGAAAAAATACACAACAAAGAAGAATTTAAAAAAATTACAGCTAATTAAAAAATAAAATAATTATAACTTATCTTCTAGACGCTCTATCCAGCAGGGCGTCTTTACTTTTTTAATCAATAATATAATTATGGTATAATATTTAAAACAGATTGTTTCAAAATTTGAAAGGACAAGATACTAAATGACTGTAAAAAAAGTTGATGTTTACAAAGAGATAGATGATCCAAACAGGAATTTCTTCATCTCGGCATCAGCGGGAACGGGCAAAACTTATATTCTTACACAATATTTTATAAAAGTATTAGAAAAGAATTTCCCAAATGCTGACATAGTTGATAATATTCTTACGGTGACCTTCACAAATAAAGCCGCCTCTGAAATGAAGAATAGGATTATGGAAGAGGTTTCAAACAAACTGGTTAAAAAACCTCCATATGGCATCAGCAAATTAGAATGGTACCAATATTGGAACGAAGTAAAAATTAATTTATCCCGCTCATGGATTAAAACTATAGACAGCTTTTGCTCAAGGATAATAAGAGAAAACAACATTTCCATGGGGGTAGACCCAAATTTTAGTATAATAAGCGATTTTCAAAGAGATCGAGAAGTTGAAAGATCGGTTTATTCTGCTCTAAGAGTCGCCTTAGAAATATATCAAGATAAAGAAATAGATTGGCTCAACTTCTTATCCACAAAAAGAAAGGAAAAAATAGAAAAGTATGTTGAAACTTTGAACAGAGAAAAAACAAAATTTAAAGAATCCTTTAAAAATATACTTTCTGAAATAGGATTGGACAAGTTTGAAAAAATAATTCAAGATATTGTTTCCAACTGGCGTATTGAAATGTCAAGAGTCTTATTAACTAATGATTTGGAATTAGCAGATAAAGAACTCACCGAACTTTACAAAGACTTCTTATGGCTTGTCAAAATTATTTCTCTTATCGCTAGTGAATTCTATTTGGGATTAACCATCGATAATTTTTTGTACGACTTCAAAGCGGTTTTAGAAAAGGTTGTAGAAGAATTCGAAAATAACCCCGATCTTCTTAAAAAGTACCAAAATAAATTCAAATATATCATAGTTGACGAATTTCAAGATACTAATTATCTTCAAAAAGAAATCTTTGACAAACTCCATACCACAGATAATTACTTTTTTTATGTTGGAGATAGAAAACAATCCATCTATCGTTTCAGAGGAGCGGATGTTTCTGTGTTTTCTCGTTCTTTAACAGAAGCTCAAAACTCTGATGAAGAAGTTCTTTTAGGAAAATTAACTAAAAACAGAAGATCCCATCAACAAATCATAAATTTCGCGAATCGTCTTTCTGAATTCTCTTTATTTAAAAGAGATAATTTACAGATGCCAGATATCGATCCCAACCTTTTAGAAAACCTCTCTTTCCAAGAAGAAGATATATCAGAACCTGAAATCCCTCCCCAAGAGACCGAAACGATTTCCACGTTGAGTGAAGATGATACTAAAAGAGTTAAATACATAATAATTGAACCCACGGATGACAACGGATTAAACAACCAAGAAAATCGTCTTGCCATTGAAATAGAGACGTTGGCAAAAGTTATAAAAAAGTTGTTAGGACAAGAAATGGATTTCAAAGTAAGAAAAAATAATAAAGTATATTATGAAAGAAGAAAAATAGAACCAAAAGATATCGCTGTCCTTTCAAAAGAATTAAAAAATACAGAGAAAATACTTAGAACAACCTTTTTTAAATACAATATACCCTTTTATATATTCGGCAGCAAATCTTTTTACAACAGACCAGAAATTCAAGCTATTTTCGCTGCTCTCAACTCAATTCAAAATCCTCTCAACGACTACCAGTTTGTAAGGTATATGATGTCACTTCTAGTAGGTATGAGCTTTCAAGATCTTTCCAAATTAGTAGAAAAAAGGCAAGGAAGTTTCTTTGAAACCTTTGAAAATATGCAAAGCGAATTCCCTGAAGATGTAGTGGAAAGTTATAAAGTGCTTAAAAAGTACAAGGATCTCAAATACTATTTAACTCCTTCTTCTATACTGAAAGGTATAGTAAACGACAACAATTACTTCTCAAAACTTGCTTTAACAAATGATCCTGAAGTTTCAATATCAAATATAAAAAAACTTATAAACCAAGCCGAAGAATACAACAATATGGCAAATTCTTTTTCTGAATTGGTCAGATTTTTGAAAAATGCTTCTAATATCTCTGAAGAAGAGGCTTCTATAGAAGATGAAACCTCTAACAGTGTGAAAGTAATGACCATCCATAAATCTAAAGGTTTGGAATTTCCTATTGTATTAATGATTGGTTTACACAACTCTATTTCAGGCACAAAAAATGGTTCTAATGCAGAATTTTCGATCCCTAATGCGGATGGAAATAGATATTACATCTTGAACAATATATATAAAGAAAGTGTAGAAAACAGTGATCATTGGCTACTCAAATGGTTTAAAAACAACGAGTTTTTGGATAAAACCGAAGCCAATAGATTAGTATATGTGGGAATAACAAGAGCGAAAGACTTGCTGATACCTATCTTAGTGTCCAATGAGAAAGCCGATACATTAAATAATTTCTTCCTAACGGTAAAAGAATCAGATATAATAGACATAATTCAATCTGATCATATTCAGCAAACACAAGAAAACGCCCTCCAACCTCTAAACCAAGATGAAAAAAATACTTTCTTTAAAGAAATACCTCAACAAAATCTTAAAGACTTAACCAATATCTCGTATAAAAAGTACATAGCCCCAACTTACATAATCAATGAAATAAAAACTGAAGAACTAGATTTAATAGAAGATCTCAATGGAACCGTTCTTTCTCCTTCAACTTATTTTGATCCAAAAAACATTTTTTCAGATCAAGAGCTTATCTTTAGAGGATCGTTTTTACACTCTAAACTAAGAAGTGCTCAAAACATAAGTCACATAAAAAATATGATAAAAAGCGGAGAGTTACCACAGGGTTTTGATGAATTAGATATAGTGAAAAAAGCCTTCACGTCCACCGAGAATAAAATAATAAAAAATGAATGGAGACTCATGAAGAAATTGAATTTAGGAAAAAAAGAATACATGTTATTTGGGATTCCTGATAAAGTCATAATAGAAAATGGTGATATTGAGATTTTGGATTACAAATACTCAGAATTGAGAGATCCAAAAAAAATCAACGATTATAAATTTCAAATATTATTCTATCTTTATCTATTATCCGATTTTGGGACTCCAAAAAGGGGACATATAATAAGTATCAAAACATTACAAGATCCCATAATTTTTGAATACGATCCCCAGTTTGAAGAACGATTGATTACACTACTTTCGAAAGAGAAAGTTACAAATGAATTTTGAGAATATGCCAGAATTGCATTGGAAATTTGGGTATTTTATAATTTTAGGTATCATGGCAACTATAGCTGTAATTATGATAATTATATTCAAAAAGAAAAAATGGTTTTGAATTACAAATACCTATAGGGAGGTATAATTCAATGAAGGAGAATATAATAAAAAAAGTAGAAGAATTAAAAGAAGAAATTATTGAAAGTTCAAAAAAGTTTATATCGATTAACTCTGTCAACCCACGTGCAGGAGGACCTGGAGAAAAGGAAGCTGCAGAATGGCTAGAATCTCTGATTAGAAGATGGAATTTCGACGAAATTAAAAGATACGACGCTCCTGACGATGCTGTTGAATATGGATACAGGCCAAACATAATTGCAACCTACAAAGGTCAAAATCCACAAAGAACCATTTGGTTTGTAACTCACATGGACAAGGTACCTGCTGGTGATATCAAATTATGGGAAACAGATCCTTTTCAGCCGGTAGTAAAAGATGGAAAGATTTTTGGAAGGGGAAGTGAAGACAACGGAGCATCTCTAATATCAACGTTGTATGCCGTGAAAAGCATTATGGATTTAAAAGTGAGGCCAGAAAACAACATCGCCTTAGCTTTGGTTTCAGATGAAGAAACGGGTTCAGAATTTGGAATAAAATACTTATTAAAACAAGGATTATTTAAAGAAGGAGATTGGTTCTACGTACCAGATGCGGGAGAACCAGATGGAAGTTTCATCGAAGTTGCAGAAAAATCGATTATGTGGTTAAAAATAACAACTATTGGGAAGCAAGGCCATGCATCAATGCCCAATATCTCCATTAACGCCCATAGAGCGGGTATGGATTTTGCAGTTGCGGTGGATAAATATTTCCATGAAACTTACAACCAACGAGATGACCTCTTTAATTATCCTTACTCTTCTTTTGAACCAACAAAAAAAGTTTCAAATGTTGAAAACATAAATACCATTCCCGGAACAGATATTATATATTTCGATGGAAGAATTCTTCCAAATTATGACGTTGAGCAAATAATAAACAACCTTAAAAACCTGTCAAAAGAATACGAGAATAAATGGAATGTCAAAATAATAATTGAAGGGGAGCATCTTGAAAAATCAACAAAACCCACACCAAAAGACCATCCCTGTGTAGAAATGTTGAAAGAAAGTATAATGAATCTTAGAAATATAGAAGCTAAAGTTGGTGGAATAGGTGGAGGTACCTGTGCAGCGATAGTCCGTGGGGCAGGGTTTCCTGCTGCTGTTTGGTCAACAATTGATGGAACAGCACATCAACCTAACGAATACGTGAAAATTGATAATTTAATTAAAGATACCCAAGTTTTCGCATACCTTATGAGTAATTTATAATTATATTGTTTTGAGCCTTACAGATTATATTGGGGGTTATATGATGTATGTAAAATTATGGCAAAATGATACTTTTCAAACAATTGAGTACACAGAAAACCTGCAAAAAGCCTTTGATAAAATAAACAGTGAAGAAGAAAATTTGGTCGTTGTGAGACGAGATGGAACTTTGTACAACCTCATCACTTTCAACGATATACCTACATTTTCTTCTTATGATTTTGATACGAAATTAATAGAATTATTAGATCCTACCGACTCTTTTTTATTTGACACTGACTTATTAGAAGATGCTCTAGTTTTGATGTTAGAAAACAGAGCGAGAGTTTTACCTGTTGTTAACAATGAAATGCGCCCTGTAGGAGTCTTTGGACTTTTTGAAGTTTTAAAAGCCTTTAAAACCATCTCAGCTATTGATGAAACAGGAACACGGGCATTAATAAAGATAAATGACGCTCCCGGTGAACTCGGCAAACTCTTGAGCATATTTGCGAATCGAAAAATCAACCTTCTTTCTCTAATGACCGCCAAAATAAGTGATGAAAAGAGAATGATCAGTCTTAAATTAGGTATTAAAAATATTGACCTCATTTCTGATATATTAGACGAAGAAAATATAGAGTATGAAGGTATATACGAAGAAAATGGAGATAAAGACAGGTAAAAAAGCTAATGCGTTTTGCTGTTCTGTGCAAAAAACTTTTTAAGTTTGCCGCAGTGTGCAAACGATGTTTTTAAATGTTTTTGACCTTGAACTTGGGGTTATTAAGGGGTTTACCCCTTAACGTCTGGAGCGGGGTAAAGTCCTACTCCACCTTTCCTTATGGGTGGGGAGCGGGGTGAAAGGGCGCTAAAACAGTTTTTAGAATTACTAAAGAAAAGATAGAATTACTCACTAGGAGGCGATACATATTATGAAAATAGCTTACGTATCCTACGAAGTCTCTCCCTTTGCTAAAGCTGGAGGCTTGGCAGATGTGGCTGGAGCCTTACCAAAATATATAAAAAATGCAGGAGAAGACATATACGTTGTGATGCCTTTTCATAAAAACATAGAAAATAATTTTAATACTTCTAAATTTCAGCTTGTAAAAACAGACTTAATACCTGATTCCCATACACATAAGTCTCCTTTTAGTGTTTATAAAAGTTATTTAGAGGGTTCCTCTGTAGCAATTTATTTTATTAAAACGAACACCCTCTACGATTCAAAAAACATATATGATGAAGAAAATATCTTTTTGAAGACTTCGTATTTTTGTGATGCTGTTTTAAAAACTATAAAAGAATGTGAACCGGACACAAACGTTATCAACGCAAACGACTGGCACACTTCTCTTATACCTGTATATCTAAAAACCGTTTATTTACAGGACAACATTTTAAAAAAGATAGCCACAATTTTAACTATACACAACATAGGTTATCAAGGGCTTTTTAACCCTGAAGTACTAAATCAGGCTGGATTACCCAATTATCTTTTCAACATAAACGCTCTAGAATACTATGGAAAAGTAAATATATTGAAAGGTGGAATTTTGTTCAGTAATATAATAAATACAGTAAGTCCCACTTATGCAAAAGAAATACAGAGCGAAGAATACGGATATGGACTTGAAGGTATATTGAAGGTTCGATCTGAAGATTTGTTCGGTGTATTAAACGGCATTGACTACAGCATTTATGATCCTGTAAAAGATCCTCACATTTTTTATCCCATTGAATCATACAAAGACAAATTAAAAAATAAAACAAGTTTGCAGGAATACCTGGGACTCGTTAAGGATGAAAATATAACCCTCATCTCTTTTATTGGTAGGCTCTTTGAGCAAAAAGGAATCGATTTAATTTCAAAAATAATAGACTTTTTGTTAATCACTGATATTCAATTTGTGCTATTAGGAACAGGAGATAAAAAATACGAAGAGTATTTTGCTACCTTGACAAAGATTTATCCTAAAAAGGTCTCCATCAACATAACCTTCGATGTCGATCTAGCTCAAAAGATATACGCCGGATCTGATATGTTTTTAATGCCCTCTAAGTACGAACCATGCGGATTAGGCCAAATGTACTCGATGAGATACGGCACCGTTCCTGTTGTAAGATACACAGGGGGGTTGAAGGATACCGTCTCGGAATACAACCCAAAAGATAAAAAAGGAACAGGATTCGGATTTTATGAATACCAAGAAGCGAATTTATTATACACTTTAATGAAAGCCGTATACTTTCACCAAAAAAAGAAAGATGACTGGACAAATATTTTTGAAAACTGTATAAAAGAAGACTTCTCTTACGAAAAAACCGCCAAGAAATACATCGAATTATA